>JALONF010000049.1 GCA_025455085.1 Ignavibacteriaceae bacterium | reverse complement strand
GGATTGATAAGATATTTATTTACCGGATCATATGGTTGTTTTACTCTTACAACTTTAAATGGTGAAATTCTGGAATTAGTATCGGATATTTTCCCGGTTGGTTTATTCAAAGCTATCAACTTTGATTTTTCATTTTTTTCACCGAGTTCAAAGTAATCGTCAGTGCCATTGTTCCAGTAATATTCAGGACGAATGTTTTTTGCCCAAACAAGTTCACCCTTTGACTTAAAATAATTTTCTTCACCAAATTCATTTTTGGTTGACTCTCTATCATCACCTGCCTTTGACCAATCCCAAAAAGATATTGCTGGTTCTGTTCTTGCATACGTTGGAATATGGCATGTCTGACAAGCGACGGCAGATGAGTGCTGATTTAATAATTCTTTTTTGTGTGGTTCGGCATCATGGCAATTTTCGCAGGCAACCGGACTTTTGCCTGACTCAGTTTTTAATGAAATGTTGTGACTTTTGGTTTCATGACAATCAGCACAGCCAAAACCTAATCCACCGAGATGATAATCAATTTCTTCTGTGGGATTGAGAAGACTTTTGTCCATTGCTCCACTTCTCATCAATACTCCACCGCTTCCACCAAAATGACATGTTCCGCAATTTTCAGATTTTGGTTTGCCGACACTTTGAGCAATTGCGAGTAAATCCATTTCTTGTTCAGGTAAACCAGTTCCAAAAGGTGATCTTTTATACGTCCCTGTCTGATCGTGACAAACCAGACAATCAATATTTTCTGCAGCATTAAATTCAAAAGACTCATCCATCCCGATGAATGGTAAATGGCAACTTGTGCATTGAAGTAAACTATCAGAAACAGCAAAACAAAAATTATTAATCGGAACGTGTTTACCATTTGTGATTACAGGATGAGTTGCAGCAGCTAAATTGCTTGTCAGCCAGTTCCAGTGATTTGATTGAAGCACTTCATCGCCAGAGTCATCGTGGCACATCAAACATTCTTCTATAACTTGTTTAACATTTTCAAAAGGTCCGGAAACGTTCTCCTTATGGTCCTGAGCAAGTGTTGTAAAAGAAACAAAAAGCAGCACTATGATTGGTAAAAATACTTTCATACTTATTATGGCGTATTATCTCGCATTTTGTGAAATTTTCTTTTGTGAAATTTACCAACTTTTTAGGTTAAAAGTAGCTTTAATATGAATGATTTAATAAGAAACGTCAGTTATTGCAGTAGTTCGTGTGGAATAAATATTGCAATTAATAGTTATTTGAAATAATTTTTAAGAAATAAATATTCAACATTGTGCATTTCATAAGCAAAATAGTACTGGTTATTTTTCTGATAGCCCATTCATTCAACATGGCACAAGATTCAACTTATTCGCTGCACAGCTTATTAAATTTTTCTACTGCTTCCAACATTAATATTTCAAATAATAATCTTTTATCGTTTTCTGATGAATTTTTATATCCAACCATCAAACCAAAACTTGGTATGGCAAGTCAGCCAATTTTTTTGAATAGCGAGCGACCAATGATTGACGGAACGACCTGGAGGAAATATTCTGAAATTGATTACTTACGATTGAGTTCAATGCTCGGAGTGATAGCGGCGGTAAATACGGTTGCATATATGTATCAGCGAGAAGTTTGGTATACCAAAGAAACAACTGTATTCCACTCACTTGATTTTTCGGAGGACTGGGGAAAATATCAGCAGATGGATAAATTTGGACATTTTACGGACGCATACTTTACTAGTGATCTAACAGGAAAAATTTATAGATGGTCAGGAATGTCCGGTACTTCTTCAGTTTGGTACGGCGCGTTAACAGGATGGCTCTGGATGCTTGAGATAGAAATATCAGATGCATTCATGGCTGATTGGGGATTTAGCTGGGGTGATATGCTTGCCAATACTGCTGGTTCGGCATTTTATGTTTTGCAGCAGTTCAATTATGATGCTTTAGGAGGAATTCATCCCAAGTTCAGCTGGCATAAATCAGAAGCCTGGAAAGAGATGAGATATAATACGGACCCACAAGCATTAATTGAAGACTACGAAGGATTAACTTTCTGGTTAACTGTAAATCCACACCATTATTTTCCTGATAACTGGAAAAAAAGTTACAGTGACTGGCTGGCACCTTTAGGTTTGGCATTTGGTGTAAGTGCAAAAGATATCGGTAACAATCCATGGGGAGGTTACAAAGAATATTTTCTCGGGCTTGATATAGATCTCAGGAAATTACCTATCTGGGGAAATTCAAACCTCGCAAAATTTATAGCCAGCGAAGTTAACATTCTTCGTATGCCGCTCCCTACAATCCGCTTTTCTCAAGAAGGCGTGTGGTTTGGATTTTATTTTTAACTTATCTCCGACACATCTTTATTTAATTTCTTTTACTTTCAATTACGACTAATCCAAGTTTATCACTTTTTTTGTAAACCATTAAAAAGGTTGTAACTCTTTTTATTCTCGTTAATCCATGAATTAATCTGTGGGTTAATGAAATCCACGGGCCTCTATTCTAAAAACTGTTTTAATGGTTTTCATATTATTAAGGAAGTGCGTAGTAAACTAAAAGAAGTAATTTTAGTTTAGTTTTTATTACTGATATTTACTATTAGAAAAAATATTTTTTGGAGGGAAGTCTAAATGTCTGTATTAAATACAATGAAAATTCAATTCAACAAAAAAGCTGTTCGGGATTACATTTTTATTATGGTCGGTGCGGCTATAATGGCAATCGGCATCGGTGTTTTTCTTGTGGATGCCAAAGTAGTTCCCGGCGGAGTAAGCGGTCTTTCGATGGCAGTATACTACTTAACAGGTGGCGCTTTTCCAATAGGCATTACTATCTGGCTTCTTAATATTCCACTTTTCATCTGGGGAGTGAAAGAGCTCGGAACTCAATTTGGTGCCAGAACATTTTTTGGATTTACTTTGAATTCATTCTTTATCGATTTCTTCAGGGGTGAACTTCCAGGATTCAGTTTTATCCAGCTACAAAACACTGAAACAATATTAAACCTGCGGCAGGATGATTTTTTATTTTTGATATTACTGGGCGCAGCGTTGCTTGGAATTGGTCTCGGTATCGTCTTTAAATTCAGAGGCTCAACTGCAGGAAGTGATATTGTTGCAGCAATAATGCAGAAAAGATTCGGTATCAAGCCAGGAATGGCAATTATGATAATTGATTTCTTTGTAATCGTACTTGCAGGATTCATAATAGAACTTAAAGACCTCGCTGGTGATAGAAGCGCAATGACACTTACACTGTATGCGTTGTTTCTGCTTTTTGTTTCCGGACGACTCGTTGATGCAATTATTGATGGTTTCGATTATGCCCGTGCCGCATATATCATTTCAGATAAAAACGATGAAATTGCAGAAGTAATAATGAAAGATTTCAGTCGGGGAGCTACTGCGGTAAAAGCACGAGGATTATACAGAAATATTGATAGAGAAATTATTTTCACTGTCGTTGCTCTTAGGGAACTTGGCAAACTGACACACGCTATAAAGCAAATCGATCCGCACGCATTCGTTACAGTTAATAATGTGCACGAAGTTCTGGGAGAAGGATTCAGACGAAGGATTTAATTTTATCGATCAGATAATGGAACATCGATTAGTTGAAAACGTCTGAATATTGTAATTCTAATTAGTTTTTAATAATCGGAGGATCAAATGAAAAAACTTTATCCAAAATTAATGCTTGGCTTCCTTAGTTTATTCTTCATTCTTACTAACGTAAATGCACAGGAAAATCTTAAGGAAAAATTAAGCAAAATTGAAGGCTCAGTTGATAAGATTACTATCACTGCTGCTGGAAAAGAATATCTTTTTGAAGGAGATGAAGCTGAAAAACTTTTTAAAAACTTGAAGCGAAGTTCAAATCACAGTTTTATTTGGAATACCTCTGATGATAAATCCGGAACGAAAAAAGTGATCATCCTCGATGCCGATGGTGAAAGTAACGAAATAGAAATCGAAAGCGATGATGATAATATTGTTATTGTCAAAACTGATGGTGATTTTGATGATGTTTCAGATGGAATTCAGAAAAAAGTTAAAGTTGAAGTTGAAGACGGAAATAAAACCGTCACTGTAACGACCAAAGAAAAGGGTGAAGAGAAAACTGAAGTTTATGAAGGAAAAGAAGCTGAAGAATATATCGAAAAGTTGAAAACTGAGAATAAGGATTTTGATATATCTATTGAAAAAAATAAAGATGCTAAGACAGAAAAGAAGATTATAATCGAAACTAATAAAGATTTAGAATAATAATCTCTCTCTCCCACATTTACGGGATTGCAAACTAATTTCAATCCCGTATTCAATGTCTAATACTGGAAATCATTCCTTCCTGTGAACTATTATCCAACGGCATTGTTAAATTTCACATAAAATATTTTCTCATTTTAAATTAACTATTTAGACCGAATGCTTATCTTTGCACCAAAAAAAATTAGGTTATTATTAATGAGAAAAGAGACAAAACTAAATCCTCTTTATTTTAGTGATTATGAGAACGATGGACAAAAGAAATATTATGCTTTGATTTTATTAATTAGTAGTTTGATAATTTTTTTAGTATCAGCGCTCGGTTTATTTGATTGGTTATCTGAACTTACATCATCATTTCTTGAATCCAAACTTGGCTTTACTAACAAGTGGAGCAAATCTATTGGACCGGAATGGTTTGTAGGATTGAATAAAGATGTTGCAGCCCTTGGTGGATTTCCTGTACTTTTTATTTTCCTGACCATAATCATTATTTATTACAATTTACGCAAAGAGTCTCGACGCTTGTGGAGGTTATTATTCATTATTACGGGGGGTTGTATACTGATGCTGATTGCAAAAACTTTTTTCGCTCACGAGATTCCCGATGATCCCATCGAAATTGTTACAAATTCTATTTCATCCTTCCCTAGCGGACATGCTATGATGGGGACAATATTTTATACTACACTTGCAGTTACCATCTCCCGCAGACAGCATTCTCATAAAACGAAAAGATTCACACTAATATCAGGAGTTGTGATTGTATTTTTAATAGGGATTAGCAGAATACTTCCTGCGAATCATTCTGTTGCAGATGTGGTTGCCGGTTGGTCGCTAGGTGCGAATTGGTTGTGCGTATGCTGGATTTTAGAAAGACGAATTAAGAAGCAACTCAAAAAAGAAACTGCAGTGGTTAGCTTATCATTCAATAAGTAAAATGTTTTATATGCTCGCCCTTTTCACCGATCTCAGTCATTGCTTCAATTCCTATTTCAAGGTGAACATCAGAATATTTCTGACTTACTCTCCTGTCTGATTCTTCCGTCTTTATTCCTTCGGGCAGCATTGGAACATCTGAAACTAAAAGCAATGCACCACGAGGAATTTCATTTACTAATCCAACGATAAATAGCGTTGCTGTTTCCATATCGATTGCGATTGTGGATAGCTTTCGCAGATAATTTTTGAATTCATCATCCCATTCCCATAATCTTCTATTAGTTGTATAAACAACCCCCGTTCTGTACTCAAATCCCCTCTGGACAATCTTATCAGAGACAAATTTGTGAAGTTTGAATGAAGGAAGTGCAGGAACTTCTGGTGGTTTGTAATCGTTGCTTGTTCCCTCACCTCTTATTGCGGCTGTTGGAAGAATAAAATGTCCAAGCTCTGTTGATTTTTTTAATCCACCACACTTACCGAGGAATAAAACCCCCTTCGGTGTTCTGGCAGAAAGTAAATCCATAATCGTTGCAGCATTAGCTGATCCAATCCCAAAATTTATTATCGACAGCCCATCTGAGTTTGTAGCTGTCTGCATTGGTTTACCGATACCTTTTATGTCGGTCTTAAACTTAGCCGCAAACTTTTCAACATAATCATCGAAGTTTGTGAGCAGCATATAATCACCGAACTCATCTATCTTTGTTCCCGTGTACCGTGGAAGCCAGTTTTTTGCTATGTCAAGTTTTGTTTTCATTTCAACATTTTACAAAAGATTAAAAAATTTTACTATTCGGTATATTGTTCAATCACTTTCATAATGTGCGCTTCGCAAACTTTACAGAATGGACGCTCCCCTTTTGAGAACATAATGCAGTCAAGCATTGGTCGATACATTCCATTCGCTACATAACCTGCACCTTCAAAGGCACCAACTTTGCCGTAGTTAGTATTTTTCCTGAGGTATGAATCAACAAGATCTGAATGTTCTTTATCTTTTCTTGCGTAAGCATCCTCAGCAGCTTTTATAACATCAGATGACTGGCGTTCTCTCTTCAACTGCGCAGTTTTTTTGTTCATCTCTCTTCTTTCAGCCTGCCATTTGTAATCCATTGAATCATATTTTGCTTTGTCCCATTTAGAAGGAATTTCAATTCCCGGAGTTAAAAATTCTTTCCACTTGATATTTGTAGGATCAGTGAGTGCAGTAATGTTTGGTTCGAGAGGATCAAGTCCAACCGGATAAAAATCATTGTACTGAACATCGGATGTGTAATATTCATCGGCAAGTCCAGAAAACGAATGACCGAACTCGTGAAGGAAAAGGTAATCTCTGAACTGATTATCAGTTGTAAACGTACAGAAGAAATTATAAATCCCTCCACCGCCGTAACGAGGATGATTCACCATAATATAAATTGCATCGTAAGGAACGTGAGCAGCTAAATCTCTCACAGCTTTGTTATCTTCAGTCAGAATATATCTCTCAGATCCCATCGAATTAAAAGTACAGTTCACAACAGTATTGCTGTATTGATCTGCAGGGGGTTCATCAATACCGCTGTCACCCGAAGGCTTGTAAACTCCGTGAATATTAAACTTTTCCTGATTTGATTTGTATGGTTCCAAACCAAAGAAAACTTCTGTAAAATATTTTAAGTCTTTTTCGAATTTAGTTCTTTCATCAATTGTATAACCTTCTCCAAGAATTACAACGTCAACCCTGTTGTGCGTCTCACCATTTGTTTCTGCATCATACACCGTCACCATCTTATCTTTCACTTCATCCCTGATGATCATAATATCAGCCGGGTCAATCTCTCTTCTGAAAAATTCAAAGAGATTCTGCTTCGAATCTCTTCTTTCCATTGCAAAAACAATTTTGTTTTTCGGATATGGAATAATTGCTGATTCGTGGAAAGTTTTTTTGATACCCTCTAATCCTTCAGTGCTCGTTTTATATTCGCCGAAGTAACTATCGAATCCTTTTGAGTAGATTAATTCATTTGATGCCGCATCATAAATTTTTACGCAATATCTTCCAAGATTCATTTCATCAATGAGATTAACTCTGCTTCCTGCCCAGATACCGTATTTATAAATCTGATCGAGAGTAATAAGCTCATCTTTGGCATCACCAACGTGGTGGTAGTCAATCCTCATTGTTTCATCAATAAAATATTTATTGAATGTTTCGAAGTCCTGCCCGATTGCAGATGAGATAAGAAGTGAAGTTAGGAATGAGACTATTATAAGGTTTTTCATTTTTATTCCTCTTTCATTGAAAGTTCGTTTTTAACTGTACAAAGATATTGAATTTAAGTGAGACTGGTTGCTGGATACTAGATGCTGGATACCCGATGCCGGATATCAATAACCAGATGAAAGAATGTGTTTAAGTTCTGAATTCGCATAAAAATTAATTTTTAATTCTGACTGCTGAATTCTGTCATCTGACTCCTCAAAAAAGCGGGTTTTCTCGCCAAAAAGCCTTAAATTTGGCAATGATTTTATAAGATTTAATCCAACCAATAAACCAAAGGAGATTCTTTATGGCTCGCAAAAATGTTTTGATTATGGGTGCGGCTGGTCGCGACTTTCATAACTTCAATGTGTTTTTTAGAAACAACAGATCATACAACGTTGTTGCATTCACTGCAACACAAATTCCAAATATCGAAGGAAGAACATACCCTAGACAACTTTCAGGAAAACTCTATCCTAAAGGAATAAAAATTTATGAAGAAAAATATCTTGAGAAATTAATTAAAGATCTAAGAGTTGATGAAGTTGTATTCTCGTATTCAGATGTTCCATTTGATTATGTAATGGCTAAAGCTTCAGTTGTTAATGCTGCAGGAATTTCATTCCGATTACTTGGTGCAGCTGAAACACAAGTGAAAAGTAAAAAACCTGTTGTCGCAGTCTTAGCTGTAAGAACCGGTGCAGGAAAATCTCAGACTTCAAGAAAAATTGTAAAAGTTTTAACCGAAGCAGGAAAAAAAGTTGTTGCTATCAGACACCCGATGCCTTATGGTGATTTAGCAAAACAAAAAGTTCAACGCTTTGCAACTTATGCTGATCTTACAAAGCATAAATGCACAATAGAGGAAATAGAAGAGTACGAACCACACGTTGCCCGCGGTGGTGTTATCTATGCTGGAGTTGATTACGAAGCAATTCTTCGCGAAGCAGAAAAAGAAGCTGATGTGATTTTGTGGGATGGCGGAAATAATGATTTCTCTTTCTACAAAGCTGACGTTACTTTCACTGTTGTTGATCCACACAGACCGGGACATGAACTTTACTATTATCCGGGAAATACTTCTCTAAGAATGGCTGATGCCGCTGTTATTAATAAAATTGATTCGGCAGATAATGATGATATACTCGAAGTAATTGAAAACACAAAGTTGATAAATCCTGATGCAACAATTATTGAAGCTGCTTCGCCTATTACAGTTGATAAACCTGAAATTATTCGCGGTAAGCGAGTGCTGGTTGTGGAAGATGGCCCAACATTAACTCACGGCGAAATGAAGTATGGTGCAGGAACAATTGCGGCTCAAAAGCTTGGTGCAAAGGAAATTGTTGACCCGAGACCTTATACTGTGAAAACAATTTCTGATACATTTAAGAAATATCCAAACATTGGTGTTCTGCTTCCTGCGATGGGCTACGGACCAGCACAGATGAAGGATCTTGAGGTTACGATTAACAAAACCGATTGCGATTCAGTTGTAATCGGTACGCCAATAGATTTGAGCAGATATATTAAAATCAATAAGCCATATACAAGAGTAAATTATGAACTTCAAGAAATTGGGCAGAACACAATTGAATCTGTGCTAAGAGAAAAGAAAATAATTAAGTAAGCCCCATTAAATGTCTATCCGGACGATCCGGCAACCGCCGGATCGATCCGGAATCTAATTTAAGATTCTTTCATTCAACAATTCTATTTTCCACTCATCAAATTCTTGTCCCAAAAGATTGTAAATCAGTCTTAATATCCTTTAATTTATAATAGTATATAAATAAATTTTCATACAATTATGCAACTTGTCTCGGCGAAGCATAGCGAAGCCGGATCATACATTCATACAGTTCACCCCGGTGCAGCAATGCTGTGCTGGTTTAACCATTCAATAATCAAATCTGAGTTATAACTATGCATAAATCATTTACCATTTTCGTTTCAATTTTATTATTTACGTTTTCAAATCTCACCTCAGCACAGAGCAGTTCTGAGCCTGATTCGCTAAAAAATATATCACTCGCCGGACTCTCTTTCAGAAGTATCGGTCCTGCGGTTACAGGAGGACGAGTAGTGGATATTGCAGTGAATCCATTTAATTCCAGTGAGTATTATGTTGCATCTGGTCACGGCTCTTTGTGGAAGACAGTGAACAGTGGAGTTACATTCTCCCCTGTATTTGATGCGAATAAATCTTATGCGATTGGCTGTGTTAAAATTGATCCAACTAACACAAATGTTGTTTGGGTTGGTACCGGCGAAAATAATAATCAGAACAATGTGATTTTCGGTGACGGTATTTACAAAACTGAGAACGGCGGAAAAACCTGGAACAACATGGGCCTGAAAGAATCACATCAGATCGGTGGAATAGCAATCGATCCGAATAATTCAAATATAGTCTACGCTGCAGCTTATGGCTCTTCGAGAGTTGGCGGCGGAGACAGAGGAATCTATAAAACAACTGATGGCGGAAAAACCTGGACAAATGTGTTAAAGAAGCCTTGACGGCGGAGTAACCTGGGATAAACTAAAAGGTGGCTTGCCTTCTGAAGATGTTGGAAGAATTGGAATGGCAATCTCACCTGTTAATCCTGATTATCTTTTTGCCGTAGTCGAAGCAACCGAAAAAAATAAAGGTACATATAAAAGCACAGACCGCGGCGCAAGCTGGACGAAACTAAATAGTTACAATGCATCAGCTGGATTTTACTACCACGAACTTTATTGTGATCCTGTTGACGTGGAAAGAGTTTATAGCGATGATACTTTTCTCCAGGTTTCAGTTGATGGAGGAAAGACATGGAAAAATCTCGGTGACGATAAAAAGCATGTTGATAATCATGCACTCTGGATAAATCCAAATGATAACAAACATATTCGAGCAGGCTGTGATGGCGGAGTTTACGAAACTTTCGACCTGGCAAAGAACTGGGATTTTAAGTCAAATATTCCAATTGCAGAAATTTATAAAGTTACGACAGATAATGCTGAGCCATTTTATAATGTTTACATCGGCACGCAGGATAACAATAGTCTCGGCGGACCTTCGCGGACAATTAGTTCTGGAGGTATCGTGAATTCAGATTGGCTATTCACGAATTCCGGCGATGGTTTTGAAACACAGGTTGACTGGAAAGACCCGAACATAATTTACTCGCAATTTTGATAATAAAAGATTGTACCATGGCGGTAACAAACTTATGCGCAGTGATGATCAGGGAAGTACGTGGAGAGAAATTAGTCCCGATTTAACTCGCGGTGTTCCAAAAGAAATGCAAAAGCTGATGGGACAAAGCTGGAGTATCGATCAGCTTGCACGGAAAAGCGCGATGGCACAAATCGTAACCATCGCAGAGTCTCCCCTAGATGAAAATATTTTATTCGTTGGTTCCGGGGATGGATTAATTCATGTTACAACTAACGGAGGATCTAGCTGGACGAAGGCTGCTACCTCCGGTTTACCTGAATACACAAGAATTCATCACATCATTGCATCAAATTTTGATGTCAATGTCGCATACGCTGCCTGTCATAATTATGTCGGCGGAGATTACAAGCCATACATTTACAAAACTACTGATGGTGGAAAAAGCTGGTTCTCAATAAACAACAACCTTCCTGAACTTGGAAGCACATATTCAGTTGCAGAAGATCATGTTGACAAAAATCTTTTATTTCTCGGAACCTTGTACGGAGTTTATTTTTCAAATGATGGTGGTAAAGAATGGATAGCTTTAAATAACGGAATACCTCCAGCTTGTGTGATGGATCTTGATATTCAAAAGAGAGAGAGCGATCTTGTTGTTTCAACTTTTGGAAGAGGAGTATTCATACTTGATGATTATTCTCCACTAAGATTTATGTCTAAAGAAACTTTACAAAAAGAAGCAGAAATATTTCCAATCAAGGATGCATTGATGTTCATTCCATCGAATCCATTAGGATTCAGAGGAGTTGCATTTATGGGTGCAAGCTTTTACTCGGCACCGAATCCGGAAATCGGAGCTGTATTCACTTACTATCTTAAAAACGAATTCAAAACTTTAAAGGATTTGCGCAGAGACGAAGAGAAGAAAAAACAAAAGAATAAAGAAGACATAAAATATCCTTCCTACGAAACTTTGAAAGCTGAACAGGAAGAACCTGAAGCCTATCTTCTATTTACCATATCTGATGCAACAGGTAATGTCGTACGTAAAATAAAAACTGATGCAACAAAAGGTGTTAACAGAATTGTGTGGAATTTCAGATATCCACCACCTACTCCAATTTCACTTGAACCGTTTGATGATTCAGTACCATGGATTGAAGCCGATAAAGGTTACATGGTTGTTCCAGGAAGATATTTCGTTTCATTATCGAAGTTTCAAGATGGAAAATTCACTGAATTAGTAACATCAAAAGAATTTATTTGTAAATCGTTAAATAATACTTCTCTACCAGCTGAAGACAAAATTGCGCTTGACGCATTCAACAAAAAAGTTGCAGAGCTCACAAGAACCATAACCGGTGCAGATGCTTTCAGAGGTGAACTCGTCGATAAGATATCATATCTGAAGCAAGCAGTACTGGATGGAACTGAAGTATTGCCAGCCACTTACAATAATATAATTATTGTTGAATCTGACTTAAGAGATATCAATAAAAAAATAAATGGTGATCCATTAAGAGCCAGATATGAAGGTGCTTCACCAACTTCGGTTAAGGGCAGAGTGAACTTAATTACCGCCGCACTCTGGAGTACAACTGCAGGGCCGACAAATACATTCATTAAATCTTATGATGCGGCAGCAGCAAAGGTTGATGAAA
>JALONF010000343.1 GCA_025455085.1 Ignavibacteriaceae bacterium | reverse complement strand
GTTAACGGAAGTTTGGAAATTAATGGTGGTTTTGACTACAAAGGCTTAGTAATAGCATATAAGAATACAAGTATAGATATAAAGCTCAATGGTAATGCACAGATATTAGGAAGCCTGGTTGTAGCTGGAACTCAAATTAATGTAGATGTTTCAAGCGGCAATTTTAGTGCTCTCTACAGTACAGAAGCATTAAACCTCATTGAAGCATTACTTGTCACGAAACGTTTCTCAATTTTAAGTTGGTGGGAATAAAAATTAATAACATTCAAATTGCAATTAATTAGCACCATTAAAAGTGTAAAAATAATTTCTAAATATTTTTGTCATGAGGGAATATATGATGCACATAAAACCAAATAAAAGCGGAACAGCAGGTATTTCTGAATTCTCCGGTTTTGTTTCAACCAAGCAGAACAGTATTATAAGCTTTACAAAACTGATAGTTGCAATATCCGTCATACTTGCTGTATTGATGGTAGTTTCCAGGTAAGAGCAAGAGATTTTATTTAATAAGTGCTTTGCTTGATAGAAATTAACCAAACAATCGGATTCTAAAGCTGTCTCTAATTTTTAGGATCTCTTTTGTTCTTATACATTTTTTTGCAGTCTATACTCAATACAAAAAAAATAAAGTTTCATCAGTTTACTCCGGGGGAAAATACACTGCTGCATTAAATACTAAATTTCTTTGCCCAGAATCTCCTTCTAAAAAATCATATTTAAAAATTTCCGCAATTTTAACCTACATAGAATAACCCCAAGTTTATTCTTGATTTGGCGGCGATAATTTTGTCTATATACATATTATTATTTTAGTATTTATTAGCTTTTCAATATAAATTATCGGAAAAATATGCTCATAGCCAGTGCCAAATTCGGCGTTTTATAATTCATTTGCTTATTTTAAGGACGCTGAATATGGCCTGATAATTGTCAAAATAGAATAATAATTTTGCTCCTAAAGTTGAGCACTTAACTTTTTTTTTAATCAAATAGTTAAATAAAGAGGTGAACATTTAGATGGAATCCATTGAAAGAAAAACAGAAAATTATGCTGTAGTGTTCAATGTTAACTTACTGAGAGCTACACTTAACGAAGCTACTGAATTTAAAGACTACCTTGAAGAAGCTATATTGGATACTGATAAAGATATCATTGTGAATTTAGGTGCATGTGAGCATCTGGATTCTACATTCCTTGGAGTATTGGTCAGCGGATATAAACGTTTAAAAAGCCAGAACCGCAGTCTTGTTATTATTGAGCCGGTTGATCAGTCAAGTATATTCCTTACATTGAATTCAATAGGAAAAATTTTTCCGCTTTACTCAAGTGTTAAAGTTGCACTTGAGGATATACAGAATAAAAAACTAATTGAAAAAGAGATTAGTGAACTTGGTCATGAAAGCTCAAAGCCAGTTGAAAAACAAATCACGCCTCCATTCAAAATTGCTTCATTACCATTAGTGGATTCCCGCGAAGCACCAATACCCGAAGAAACAATTCAAGACGAATTACAATCAGAAATTCTTCCAGATATTGAAGAGGAAGTAGAAACTGAACCTATGTCAGCAAAGATTATCAATGAAGAAAACGATTTGGTTTTGATAGAGAATAATGATACTGAAACGGAATCAGAAAATCCTCTCACGCTCAATACTGAAGAAGTTACATTTGAACAAGATAGTTTCCTGACTAGAGATGTTAAGCGTGATGAGAATATCATCGTCACCAGGCGTGAGCGTGCTAATGAAGATCGGAGATTCAGCAGCGGCAATGTTAAGTGGGAATTTGGTTTTAGCTAACACCAGAAAAATTTATTTGAGCAGTTCAAACTGAAAAATCTTCATTCCTAATTAATAATAAAATTGCTGATTGAGGAATTATAAGATATTTCTCTTTATCGAATTCTATCTCAACAGCTTCTTTCCTTAAAAAAATTGCTAAATCCCCCTCCCTTGCCTGCAAAGGAATATACCTGACTTTGTTAGCACTTTCTTTCCAGGGTTCATCCTCAACTTCGGTTGATGTCGCATAACCGGGCCCAATTTTAATCACATAACCACTTTGTACGCGTTCCTTCTCTGCTACGCCGGCAGGAAGGTATAAACCGCTTGATGTTCTTGATGATTCCTCCTGCGGTTTTAAAAGCACTCTATCTCCCACTACAATAAATCTATCAATGTTTCTCAAAATGGATTCCATAAAAATTTTTTGAATTAATTCATACTAAATATATTGAAAGAAATCAGCATTGTCATCTTAAGGATTAAATTGACAAACCAAAGATTAATAATGCTAATGAAATTTTTACTTTTCTCAATAGAAATGTTTATTCATAAATTTGAATAATTATTTGAATAAAATGAGCTATGTCTGACTTAAAATCAAATTTCTGGGAAGAGCGATATTCGTCTGAAGAATATGTGTATGGCGTAAAGCCGAATCAATTCTTTAAGCAAGTGCTGAACAAAATTCCTATTCCAGGAAAACTACTCCTCCCCGGTGAAGGTGAAGGAAGAAATGCAGTTTATGCTGCAAAGATGGGCTGGAAGGTGGATGCGTTTGATCAAAGTTATAATGCAAAGGCAAAGGCAGAGAAGTTGGCAATGAGAAACAAAGTTGTTATAAATTACTCAATTGTTGATCTTGGAACATTTACTCTGACTGAAAATCACTACAACGCTGCGTCAATTATTTTCGTGCATTTTGTGCCTGAAACGAGGAGAACTTTTCATAAAAAAATTATTGATTCTCTTAAACCGGGTGGCAAGATCATTCTTGAATTGTTTTCTAAAGATCAATTAGGAAAAAGTTCAGGCGGGCCGCAAGATTTAGAGATGCTTTATTCAATTGATGAAATCAAGAATGACTTTAAAGTACTAAATGAAGAAAATGTTTTTCTGGATGAAGGAGAAAAACACAAAGGTGAAGCAAGTGTTATACGTTTTGTTGGCGAGATGGTAGAGTAACGATTATTATGAAGAAGGTTTTATTCGTAACATATTACTGGCCGCCTTCAGGGAAAGCATCGATCCACTGGCCATTAAAAATAATCAAACATCTACCTTCTTTTGGATGGCAGCCTTCAGTACTCACTGTTGATGAAGATACATTCTCGCAGAAGGATGAAACATTCTCAAATGAAATTTCTTCGGAGACTAAAGTAGTCAGAGCAAAATCAATTGAGCCTTTCGATATTTACAGAAAGCTGATTGGCAAATCGAAGGAAGATCAGCTCATTGCGTCTGAAACTATATCCATAAAGAACAAGAGTTTTTCTCACAGATTATCAATATGGATACGAATGAATTTGTTTATTCCAGATGCAAGGGTGGGATGGTATTTCCCTGCAGTTAAAGCCGGGAAGGAATTTTTACAGGAAGAAAAAGTTGATGCAATCGTTTCTATCGGTCCACCACATACATCACATTTGATTGGGAAAAAGCTTTCTTCAAATTTTAATCTCCCACATTTCCCTGTTTTTATTGATCCATGGGTTGATATTTCATACTACAGAAATTTTAAGCGAAGTAGATTAACTTTAGACATTGATAACCATCTTGAGAAGTCTGTTCTGCAAAAAGCTGCTTCAGTAATATTTGTGACGGATACGATGAAGAAAGATTATGAATCAAAATATCCGTTCATTCAAACAAAATCAAAATTACTTTATTGGGGTTATAGCGAAGAAGATTTTAGGATGGATGATGGAAGATGGAAGATGGAAGACGGAAAAGAAGAAGTAATTCTACATGCGGGTAATATTTTTGACTATCAAAATCCAAAATTCTTCTGGCAAACAATCAAGAAAAAAATTGATAATGGCAGAAAAATAAAAATAGTTTTCATCGGAACAGTTTCACCGGAGATCAAGCAATCAATTACAGTTGCAGGGCTTGATCCATTCACAGAATACAAAGGTTTTCTACTTTACAAAGAAATGCTCAATGAAATGGTGAAAGCAAATTATTTGTTAGTTTGTGCAACAGAACCACGCCACGTTCCCGGGAAACTATTTGAATACTTACGAGCAGGCAAACCAATTATTGCTTTTGGTGATGGAAATGAAGAAGTGAAAAAAATTCTCACTGAAGCCAACGCCGGGATGATGTTTGGGTATGATGAGAGTGCAGAAGAGTTTTTCAGCAACTACTCCTCTTTTAAAACCAATATGGAATATGTAAAGCGGTTTGAAAGGAAGAGGATTAGCGAAGAATTGAGTTCATTAATAGATAAGACTTGTGTATAATTCTTTATATTTCTTAGCAACAACTTCCTGACTGAAATTTTTAACTACTTTTTCGCGAGAATTAAATTTTAATTGATCAGGATTCACACGATTCTCAAGGAACCATTTTATTCCATTCTTAAGATCTGTAACTGAATTCGCCTCTGCAAGGTAACCATTTTTCAAATGCTCAATCATGTCTGACATACCACCGACATTAAATGAAACTACAGGGGTACCACACGAAAGAGATTCCAGAACTGTGTTCGGTAAATTATCCTGAAGCGACGGAGCAATAAAAATATTCGCCGAATTATAACAATCGACTATCTGTTCTACCCTTTTAAATTGTCCAAAATAATGACACTTGAAGGGAATTTCAGAAAGATTTTTATTGTCCGTTTTCCCAAATATTAATACTTCAATTGAATTCTTTAAACTGTCTGTCTCGGCTGTTAAACTTTTTAAACTCTCAATCAGAAACTTGAATCCTTTTCTCTCATCCTTTGTATTCATTGCTCCGAATAATATGTAGAATTTTTCATCCGCTAA
>JALONF010000342.1 GCA_025455085.1 Ignavibacteriaceae bacterium | reverse complement strand
AGCGGAAGATTCTGTTCTTCAGAACATAAATCCCTAATTCAATTCTGTTAAATAATTAACAATCGCTCCATACCTTATCCCACGAGTACTTACTTCAACATTTTCTATTCCAAAGTGTTCCATGAATTGATATAGTATCAATGCCCCTGCAAAGATAATATCTTCACGTCCACGCATTACAGGACCGTACCTTTCAAGTATTTCTGCTGGTGTCAGGGGAAATAATTCTCCGATAATATTTTTCATATCTTCAATAGTGATTATGCTTTTATCAACTCTGTCTTCTTCAAATTCTTTTAATCCAGATTTCATACAAGCTAAAGTCGTAGCAGTTCCAGCAATGGCTATAACTTTTAGTGGAACATTTTTATGGTCAATTGAAGAGAATAATTTTTTTATCTCCTTTTTAAGATTTTCTATTTCCGATTTATTTGGTGGAGAACTTTTTAGGATCAGTTCTGAAGAACTCACGGAGCCTAGCTGTAAACTTTTTCTAGCAAGTATTCTTTTACCTTCACCAATAATAATTTCAGTACTGCTGCCTCCTATATCGATAACCGTTGAGAATGAATTAGCAACAATATCAGATATTGCACCATAATAAGCATATTCTGCTTCTTCTTCTCCTGAAACTACATTTAGCTGGTAGTCAAATAAATATTTAATCTCTTCTGTAATTTCAGGAGTGTTCTTAGCCATCCTGAATGCATTTGTTCCTGTTAATATGACTTTCTCGCAGTTATAACCGTTTATAATACTTTTGTACTCTTTCAAAACATCAAAAAGCATATTTAATCTTTCATCGCTAATAATTCCGGTTTGTTTAGTACCCTGACCAATCCTCGGCATGCGATACTCATTATGCAGAGGGATAAGTTTACGGGTAAATGAATCTACTTCGGCAATCAGAAGCAATACCGTATTAGTGCCAACGTCAATAGAAGCAATAGTCATAATTTTTTTTTAATTTTAAATTAACAAACGGATATTTAAATGAAAAAGAACAATAATTTATCATTATTATTTGGTTACCTGGCCTTTACATCAGGTAGCATCTGGTTTGGCGCATACATTTCCAGATTATTGACGACATATCAAATGTTTGAGGAAACGGAGTTTGCTCTAAAGAACTACATCACGAATGAAAACCTTTCAGCAATATTTCAAACAACTTTTCCGATAGTAAACTTAACATTCTATTCTTACATAGTAATGATAATCACCTTTACATTATTTCTGATTTTTTCCAGCTTAAAGTTAAAGGAGAATGGCTGGCTATTAATAGTTTCTTTAATTATTTATTTAACTCTTCCTTTAGAATCTATACTTCTAATGATTGATTATAAATTAATTGTCTTGTTCATGGATGAGCAATTTGGTTCGGCACAAGTACTTAATATGGTTATTGAGAGAATTAGCAAGCTTAGCAGTTTTCCGATTATACTCATCTTGAGCTATCTTACAATACCATTTTTCTTAGTATTTAAACCATTTACTTTAAATAGAAAAAATGAAAATTAAAGAAAAAGAGTTTGAAGAAATACTTCAGGAATTAAGAGCAGTAGCTGATCAGCTTGGAGCAAGTGTTAGATTTGAAAAGGGAGACTTTAAAGGCGGTTACTGTATCATTTATGATAAAAAAGTTATCGTAATAAACAAAATGACAAATGTGCAGAAAAAAGTTATGATACTCTCAACTGCTCTGAAAGAACTTGGTATTGATAGTATTTACATCACTCCAAGAGTCAGAGAAATAATTGATGAAATGGCAGCTATATCATGAATATCTTAATTCTAAACGGACCTAATCTGAATTTACTTGATAAAAGACCTGATGAACACTATGGATCACTTTCTTTAGCTGAAATAGAGAACGCTGTTAGAATGGAATTTCCTAATCATCAGTTTGAATTTTTTCAAAGCAACCATGAAGGTGAATTGATTGATAAGATACAATCTGCGGCTAATTCCTTTAGTGGATTGATAATTAATCCCGGGGGATATTCTCATACATCAGTTGCAATTAAAGATGCACTGGAAATATGCTCAGTTCCAAAAGTTGAAGTTCATCTCTCGAATTTAGCCGCTCGTGAAACTTTCAGGCAGAATATGCTAACTGCTTCAAGTTGTGATGGTTACATCAGTGGTTTTAGAGAGAAAGGTTATTTAGGAGCAATTTATCTACTTGAGAAGATGATATCCTAAATTGAAAAGCTATATAATCATTCCTTCCACAAAAAGCTTACTCATTTTTAAAAAAAACTAATCTTTATTCTTTTAATTCATTTGTAAGAACTTAAGCTGCATTATTAAAGCTAATACTTATACGACCACTGTAATATTGATAATTTAACAAGGATTGCTTAAGTTTCTTACACAATTTTTCACAAAGAGTATGCGAGATCTATCAATTAAAAAGTTATACTACTCAATCAGTGAAGTAAGTAAAATTACTGACATAGAACAGTATGTACTTCGTTACTGGGAAACTGAGTTCGAGGAGCTTAGTCCTCAAAAGAATCGTGCCGGTAATAGAATCTACACTAATAAGGATATTCGATTAATTCTTTATATAAAAGAATTGCTCAGAGAAAAAAAGTATACAATTGAAGGTGCAAAAAAAATACTTGAGGATTACGAACAGGAAAAGAAACAAGTTGTCGAAGTAAAGGATAAGAAAGTGCTCACTGAGACCGACATTTCAATTGAAGTTGAAAAAAACAATCCCTCGTTGAAGGAAGATCTTGAAGAGATAAAAGATTTTTTGAAACATCTGCTCACAAAATTATAATCCTCGGAACGTGGCGCAGCCCGGTAGCGTACCTGAATGGGGTTCAGGTGGTCGTGGGTTCAAATCCCACCGTTCCGACTCGAATTAGCTCAACTTAGTTTGAGCTTTTTTTATTACTCTTCATTCTGTTAATTCATCATGTATATATAAATTTGACCTTTAATTTTCCATCAACCATTTTATTTTAAGATATGCAATTAAATCTTCAACGAGAGAAACCAAC
>JALONF010000341.1 GCA_025455085.1 Ignavibacteriaceae bacterium | reverse complement strand
TCCGAACTCACTTACTTTCGATCCACCGGCAAATTCTATAATGTCTTTTAAGCTAGTTCCAACAGGAACAAAAAATGAAGATGGTTTTCTTACCGCTCCAGCAACACAAATGAATTTCTTGGTAACAGGCACATCGTTTTCGGCAAGTGAAATATTGTAAAGAGTTTCAACGTTGTTGACAACACAGCCAATATCCAATGGAATGCCCGCGGGAGGAATTAATAATCCGGTTGCGGCATACACCAATTCAAACTCATCGCCTGAAGGATAAAAGTCACCGAGTTTAGTCAATTCGGCTTTGCCGTTTAGGTTTTTGCTGATTGCTGAAATTGCTTTCGCGTTTTTCTCTTTAATTCCAAAGAAGCCTTTCTTTGCAGAAGTGCTTTCTATCAGGAGTTCAAGTCCTCGTGAAATTTCTTTGGGAAAATGAAGCACCAGTTCATAATCTTTATGGATTAGCGGCTCACATTCAGCCCCGTTTGCAAGAACGAATTCAACTTTTGAATTGGCTTTAATGTGTGCTGGAAAGCCTGCGCCGCCGGCACCGACCACGCCAGAATTAAATATTTTTTCTTGAAGCTGCATTATTAATTACAATTTCTTTCAGTGTTTCAATCCACATTGGATGATCATTTAGGCTTTCAACTAGCTGCACTTTTTCCCCGCCATGCTCTTCAAATAATTTTTGATACTCAACACCAATTTCTATCAATGTTTCAAGACAGTCCGCTACAAATGCCGGACTGAAGACCAGCAACTTTTTTGAGCCTTTCTTTGCCTGATCAATTATCATTTTGTCGGCAAACGGCTCAAGCCATTTTTTATCCAGCCGGGATTGAAAGCAAACGGTATATTTTTCTTTTGGAAGATTTAGCTTTTGTGCGATGAGTCTTGTTGTTGCATAACAGGTTGCTTTGTAGCAAAGCTTATTTGTCTCGTTTATTTCGGTTTCACAGTTGTGCTCTTCGCAGAGAGTTCCATCTTTATAAACTTTATCAACTTGACGTACCGGCAAACCGTGATAGCTAAAAAGCACGTGATCATAATCGTCAAGTTTATATTTTTTAGACTGTTCAACAACTGTATTTATATATCCATCGTTATCATAAAATTGGCTAATGAATTTTATTTCAGGAATTACCCACCACTTACTTATTATTTTCATCACTTTATCAACCACAGAACCAGTTGTTGCAGAAGCATATTGAGGAAAAAGAGGAATAACAATAATCTTTTCATAATTTTTTTTATAAATCGCTGAAAGCACGTCATCAATCGAAGGATTCTTGTACCTCATTGCAAGATAAACATCATAATTATTGCCCAAAATTTTTTGCAATTTTTCCTGAACTGATTTGCCGTAGTAAAGAATTGGCGAACCCTTTGTTCCATCGGTAAGTCCATTGTGTACCCATAGTTCTTCATAAATCCTGGCTGACTTTGGTGCGCGAAACGGAACTATTATTAAATTCACAAGAATAAAACGTGCAATTGCGGGGATATCTATAACCCGTGGATCGTTCAGAAATTCAAAAAGATATTTTCTTACATCTTTTACAGAAGGACTATCGGGCGTACCAAGATTTATGAGTAGAACCGCTGTTTTTAATTTCATAATTTAATTGTAGTTCAATTGTATAACTTTTAATATGAAATTTAATAAGTCTTTGAGTGATTATTAAATGAAATTTTTCGTTTTAGTAATAGCATCTATCCCCTTAATTCTCTGGAAGCAATGTTCGGATGACCCGAATGACTGTGTCTGCACAGAGGAATTCCGAATGTACCTTGTAACGGTGATTGACACGCTCGGTAATCCTGTTGATTCTCTAACAACAACCATCACAAATGATCGTGGGAAGCAATACGATTTTAGTAATTATCTTCCTCCGCCTTATATGCCCGGCTCTTACCCTATTATGACCGATGGCTATCAACACGAATTCGGTCAAAGGAAAGAAAAAATATTCTTTACAGGAACGAAGCATAACAAAGAAGTAGCGGGCGAATATCTTTTTAACACTGATGATTGTTTCTGTCATGTTTACAAGGTTTCCGGACCGGATACCCTTATTCTAAAATAGCCTTTACTCTTATTATTTAACTCCTAAAAAATTCAAGGTTTGACTCTAATCATTTTAAATCCTATGTTTCTATCAGGATAGAACATTTAGTATTGGTAAATATTTATTCCCGCAAATGAAGCAATTAATTTTCGCTCCGCTTATTTTGAATGAGTGGAAAGAAACAAGAGATACTCTCCAAAAGTACTGCCGGCTTGTTGGGGCTATCAGGGAGACTTTGTCCAAGCCGCTGCCTCGTTCATTACATACCAACCTGCTTCTTTACAGGAATGGTTTTACTACCTCTCTCATACCAAAAAATGAGCAATCGCCAGATCAATTATTTGAGGTTATTATTGATCTGATTCATAGGCGACTTCGGATTGAGTCAAATTACAGAGAACCATTATACATTGCATTAACTGGTCAATCCCTGAATGCGCTTTGTGATGAAACGTGCAGCTTGCTAATTGATATTGGAATCAAGCCTCCGCTGGAAAGACCAAGTTTTCTGGAGGGAGCTCGCGGACAATTTGATCCGGGATCAGTAAAGGCATACTGGAAAGCAATTTTATCAACTAACCGCGTACTAAAGAAGATCAAGCGTGAACTGGGAAAAGATACGGGTCCGGTCCAGTTACGTGTGGATAGTTTGACTCTGTCCCTAGCCTGGTATTGCAAGAAAGTTTTCAGCAATTCTTTATCAGAACAAATTGAATTTGGATTTTCTACAGGAGACGAGAAATTCTCAGATGCACATTTTTTTATATCTTCTTTTCCGAATGGACAAACGCTTAAAAAAATAATTCCTGACGAAAAAAGATATAGATTCACAAAAGATAAATCAGAACTGATCCTGCCATATTCAGAAGTATCGAAAGTAAATAACGGAGAACAAGAACTGCTGGTCTTTTTCCGAAGTGTTCTGAAATAACCTTGTGGTTGAAAATCA
>JALONF010000340.1 GCA_025455085.1 Ignavibacteriaceae bacterium | reverse complement strand
ATAACAAATAGAAAATCTGAGTCGCTCTTTTTTTGGAAAAAGGAAAGTGAAACAGGCAAATAAATTGAATATAAATAATTTCCATAGTTAGATAGTTTGTCATAAAAAATCGTTTCGCTTTCAAAATTATTCTCATAATATATCCAGCCTGTCTCATTAACACTTGAAAACAGTTTTATTCCATCCGGGAAAAATTTCTTAAAAGTTGTATCAAAATTTATTTGAAACGAAATAGTGTTACTATCAAGTCCGGCGTTATACTCATATTTATTTTTTGGGATGCATATATCCATATGAACGTTTTCGAATGATTTATCTTGATAATCCGGTGAGTAATAATAATTTTGAAAATCAGACTTTGGGACGGTAGAGCAGGAAATTAGTAATTGCATTGTGATTAAGTTAAAAATTACAATTAACGGTTTTGAATAAATACTTCCCATTGATTTAAGACAATAATTTCTACTCAAACAACTCATTCAAATTGTGAACATAAAATGCTAATCCTGTCATCTTTGTTTCTGTTACGTCATATTCAAAGTAATTAGTATTATAATAAATTATATCTATGTGATCACGGAGAAAATCTGTTATTGAATTTTTAGCCCATAAAGCAGATAACTTGAATAATCCTTTGGCTCTAAGTTCATATCCATTTGTAATTTCTGAATAAAATCCACGACCAGAGAAGTGACCAAAATACAACGCAACTGATTCAACAAATTCAAGCTTCGTTCCTGTGCGGGATACAATTTTATCATCACCTTCTATCTCAACAATATTTTTCCAGAACTTAAGATCGCTTAATGTTGATTGATATTCCGAATTTCCTATTGAATCGCGGGTAACTAAAATATCATCTGCTTCAACTGTAAATGAGAGGTTAAATGCATTTATTCTGAAATTATCTGAAACTAAATCAAAACCAGTCGAGATTCCATAACCCAGTCTGTCCATTCTGGGAAGAGGATCAGATTGACCAGGAAAGATGTTGTAGTCTATTCTATCGCCAATATTAGATTTTGAATAACCCATTGAGAAATTAAATATTGGTAGGGCAAACAGGTTTTCATCCACCTGAACTTGCATCTTATCATTAATTAATTTTAGAACCGGAACATTTAATAGAATTCCAAAATCATTTACGGTTGTTTCTGCTCTTCCCGAATCTTCTTCACCCGGTAAATAACCTAGTTCTGATGTCACATCTTTTATGGTATATCCAATACTTAACTGAACAAAATAATCTACTCCCAAACCAAATGAATATGCGTGGTAGTAGTCTTCGGGTTCGAATGTGCCGATTGGATCAGGACCACCTGGATCAGTGATGACAAAAGTGCCATAATTAAAATTCACATTGGAATAACCGAAACCGAAACTCAGGGGGAAACCTATCAAGTCTTTAAAATTATACCCAGCATTAAGTGCAATTGCTCTTAACTCTAAATCCAGATTGAAAGTTGGTAGCCATTCAAGTTTTGATGGATAAAAAATAAACGAGAGATTATTTGTTTGGCTTGTTAATCCCAATTGAGCAGGATTCCAGTGAAACCCGAATGGATCTTCTGTCGGTAATGCTGTCCCTGTTGCACCCATTGCACTTAGAGATGGAGATGGATTCAGCAATAAAAATGGAACTGCTGCTTCTCCCTGTGCAAAATTTGTAATTGAAAATAAATTGAATAGAAACAGGATGGATAGGAAGGATGTAGTTTTCATCGAGATTCTCCTTGAAAATTTTTGAATCAAACTATTCAAACCTACTTCGTAAACAAATATGTGTCAATCCTAAAATAGCGTGAGACTCAAAGATACTTCATAACTGAAATTGTAGTTAGGTCTGCTGCTTTCTTCTGAGCTTTTTCATTACTTTGCTTCCTATCCAAAACAAAAAAACAATGGTCACCAGTCCAGCGATGACCGGTAATAAAATAGCAAGCAAAGACAATCCAAACGATGACCCTGCTTCAACAGTTGATACAACAGGATTAGCTAATCCTCCGGTGGTTGTAGTTGATGCTGCTCTTGTTAATGTCGTTCCGGTTTGTACTAATCCCGCAGCACCGCTTCCTGCGATGATTGCTAATGCCCATTTTGCTAGTGGAGGTAATCCGCTTACAACTGCAACCATTAAAATAGCGCCAGCAACGAATGCAGCGGGAGTTGCGATTGTATCCAGCAGATTATCGAACCATGGAATGTAGTAAGCAGCTATCTCGAAAATTGTTGCAACTCCGAAAGCGATTAATGCAGGATAAGTTCCAATCCATTCGAATGATGGAGAGAGAGGAAGGTAGCCGGTTATGGCCGCAACACTTGCAACCAGAAACGGAACAAAAATCCTGAAGCCTGTTGCTGCGCTAAGTCCTATTCCTAAAAGTATAGATGTTACTGTTTCCATAAGATGAAAGAATTTTAATTGGTGCAATAAATTTACAAATGCAACTCAACAATATCTTTGTCGTAAAGAACATGGTCTCTTCCAACCATTTGTCCATCAAAAACATTTTTGCCCCACACCTTCGCAGTCTTCAATTTATATAGAAAGTCGTGATGAACTTTGCCCGCAAGTTCTTCAACAGTATTACCTTTTTTTAATATGAATGGTTTTGTCAAGTCTGCATCCTTTCCCGGCGGCTTTGAATAAATTCTAATTATCCCGAGATTTTCAAATAATTGATTTTTTAACTTATCAAAATTCCGTTTGTTATTTACCGAGACAGGAACCATCGGTAATTCAGTTTCCATCAGCTCTTTAAAGACTTCGAAATCTTCGTCAAAATTATCATCATCATCTTTATTAACAATTACCATCACTGGAATGAACTCAATTTTTCTTTCATCTTTCGTTTTGTCCTTCCATTGCTTCGGAATAATTTTATGTTCATTCAAAAGAGTAATCGAATCCTCAAGCTGCTGAAATGAGTTAGCTTGTAAATCAATCACGATCAAAATCAAATCTGAACTTCTTATCAAATCAAATAATTCCGGCTGCGAATGTTCTTTGCTTAA
>JALONF010000339.1 GCA_025455085.1 Ignavibacteriaceae bacterium | reverse complement strand
AAGCTTAATATGGTTGGTTGAAGCATCCCCGTACCAATAGATAGAAATCCAGAGATCAAAGCAAGTCCGAGAAAATTTCCACCGTAAGGAATTAATCCAAGTCCAATACTTATTATCAATGAACCGACTTTCAGAATATTTTTTTTCGTCATCATCTTATCGATATGACCTATCAATCCTCCTTGCACAATTGCTGAAACTAATCCCGTTATTCCGAATAAGTATCCGTTTTGCAAGTCGGTTAATCCGTAAACCTGGATTCCTAGAAGTGCAAATGTTCCGTAAATATTTGCGAACGAAAATATTAGTATAAAGAACAGGACAATAAATATTGCTCTGCTTGGTTCACTGAATACTTTATTTAAAGCTGCTATATCTAACAGTTTCCTTCTTGTGAGAATGGATTCATCTGCTCTGGTTTCGCTCTTCGTTAATGACTCCGGTAGAAATATCATCGTAACAATAAAAGCAAGTAGTGAAAATCCGCCAGCAACCAGACCGGTCATCATATATCCGTATTCGGCGAGGAAACCACCGATGAGAGGACCAAAAACAAAACCCAAACCGAAAGCTGAACCGATCAGTCCCATTCCTTTAGCTCGTGTTTCTTTTGTTGTAACGTCAGCAATATATGCCTGTGCAACTGCGATACTGCTTCCACCAATTCCGGCTATTATTCTGCTGAAAAGAAGCATAATGTATGAGTGAGTAAAAGCAAAAATCACATAGCCAATAGCGTTGATAAAAAGACAAGCTACGATTACAGGTTTTCTTCCGTGCTTGTCAGAATATTTTCCTAATATTGGATTGAATAAGAATTGAATAAACGAATAAGCTGCAATCGCAATTCCAATTGCTGTTTCATCCACGCTAAGTACTTTAACTGCAAAAGAAGGAAGAATTGGAATTAGTATTCCGAAACCTAGTAAGTCAATAAATACAGTTAAAAATATTAGAGTAAGTGCTGATTTATTTTTCAAAAAATTCTATCCCGAGTTTCATTAAAAAATCAAGAAACTTAAAGTGAAGTATATGTTTTATTGAGCCAGAAATACCAGTTCTGAAAAGCTATTCTCGTGTTTCCATCTTCATCGTACAATCCTGTATCCTTCCAGACTTTATATAAATCATCTGGAGAACCAATAGCCTGCCATAGCGCATCATAATCTCTCAGAACAAAATTCACAACAAATTTTAAATCATATTCTTCTGCTTTGTTCAACATCAATGTGATGTACTGATTTTGTTTAACTGGTGAACCATTCAAGATTATTGTTCCGCCGTAAACAGTAATTGAATCTGCTGCATAACCGGTTTCGCAAATTGCTTTCGGTTTTGGCAGGTAGGTGAATATTTTATCAAACATATCAGAAGGAATTGTGTCGCAAAGAAATCCTGTTAGATAAGGATAGAGCGAAACACCGCAATAATCGGTATAAGCCATAATATCATTAAGAACCTGCATTTGATCAGAATGATTCGCATTAGTATAGCCTTCTACAAGGTCCATTCCGGTGAAAGAGACGAAGATGGGAAACTGAGGATCAAGAGTCTTCAGCTGCTGATAAACGTACTGATGCAATTCCAGATATTCATTCCAAAGAGATGGTGCTTGTATCATCAATAAGTTCACTTCAATTCCGATAACGAAAAAATCAGGATTAAAATAATTCATAATCCGTGTGCAATAATTCAAGTATGCTTGCTTAACATCAGGATGATTAAATGAGATTGTATCCCACGGTGCGGGCAAAGGCATCTCCCCTGTTTCAGCTTTGTAAGGAGCCAAACCATTCCTTAAAAATTTTATTGGAGTAACTGATAAAAGTATTTTATGAGAAGCAGGAGTTCGCGAAAGTCTGTACTGCCAATCGTTCATTATGTTGACATGAAAATCTGCACCACTCAAAGCTTCGGGCCAGGGAATTCCGTCATCAAAATGATGAGATATGAGATCAGCATCGGTTGCGAGTTTATTATAAACATAATCTACCGCTTCACTGCTAATGTCATAAGGAAAAGTAGTGAATCCCATATAAAAGCTTCTTGCTGCATGCGGCGGAGGATCAACAACAGGATTTTCTTCTTTTGTGCATCCTGTAACCAGGAGAAGAATCAATAACAATGTAATTAAATATTTTACTTGTTCCATTTCTTTAATTTTATTTTGCTATTTGCTGAGTATTTATGAATAATTTCTTTAGTGTCGTTGAAAGCTTGTTTCATTAATTTTTTATCATGATCGGTCAAGTAATAATAAGTTGAATCATCAGAATTATGCGACGGTAAAATAACATATTCCCTTCCAAAATCAGTTTGACCTCTGAATACCCACGTTGGGAGATAATTAACTTCACTAATATAGATGGAATCAGTTAAAATATTTTTTGAAATTTGGATATTTAGAGTAAGACCAGCATCTGAATAGCGCCACCGCTGATTTGAGATAAAATTTCCCATCGAATAAGCAACAAATCCTGAATCAATTTTTGAGTTATTATTTTTGAAAAATTCAACAGGCTGAACGACGTGCGGATGTCCGCCAATAATAATATCAGCACCAAGTTGAATTATTTTGTTTACGATTTCTTTTTGGTAATCACTTGGCTCCCTGTTGTATTCAAGACCATAATGCAGATGAACAAGAACTACATCAACATTCTGTGATCTTGCTTTGTCAATATCTCCTTTAATTAATACTTCGTCGATGAGATTGATAACAAAATCCTTTCCTTTTGGAATTGGAAGTCCGTTCGTGTTTTCAGAATAAGCGAGTATTGCAATTTTGATTGAGTTGATATCAAATATTCTAATTGAATCTCTGTCTTCCTGGGATAAAAAAGTTCCAGTTGAATGAATTGTATATTCATTCATTACTTCAATTGTTCTTTTTACTCCTTCCCAACCCTGATCCAGAGCATGATTATTTGCTGTAACCAGCAAATCAAAACCAGCATCTTTAAGTGCATAAACAAAATCATCAGGTGCGTTGAAATATGGGTAGCCGCTGTAACCTTTACTCTTT
>JALONF010000338.1 GCA_025455085.1 Ignavibacteriaceae bacterium | reverse complement strand
TAAAGGCGTGATAACAGTTAAGACAAGTGACAAGATCGGCAAGATGATAGCATTGATGGAAGTGAATGATAATGATGAGCTCGTAATTATTTCAACCAAGGGTATGGTTATCAGGCAAAGCATGAAAGATATTCGCGTAATGGGTAGAGCAACACAAGGCGTAAGAGTAATAAGACTAAAGGATGGTGACTCGATTGCCGACATTGCTAAAGTTGTACCCGAAGAGGAAGGCGAAGAAGCAGAAGAATAATCAACGCTAAGAATCTATTTTAAAAGGGACACCGCCAGTCCCTTTTTTATTAAATTGAATAAACGAAAGAATCCGTGGTATTATAAAACACATATTAGAAGCACATTGAAAAAGTTATCCATCATATTACTCATAATATTATTTTCTGTTAAGATAAATCCACAGATATTGGACTCCGGATTAGAGAGCATTAAGAGCGATGATCTTTTACAAACAGTTAAGATTCTTGCCTCTGCAGAATTTGATGGAAGGCTTCCTGGGAGCGAAGGTTACAACAAGGCAGCAAACTTTGCTTCAGAAAGATTTGCAAAGATTGGCTTGCTGCCAGCGGGTGATGAGGCATATTTTCAATACCTGAATGTAGAATACAATAAGATTGATACGCCGGTTGTTTTCAATATTATCGCTGACAAAAAAAACATTTCATACGAACACAGAAAGGATTTTGTGTTAAGAGGATTTACCGGTGCAGGCAACCATAATTTGCCGGTTGCTTTTTGTGGTTACGGAATTTCCAGACCGGACATTGGATATGATGATTATGCAGGCATTGATGTGAAAGATAAAATTGTAATGGTCTTTAAACAGAATCCTTCCTGGAAAATAAATGACGAATCCTGGGGCAATGAGTATCCAAGAGAAAAATCACGCATCGCTTATAATCATGGAGCAAAGGGTATTCTTTTTGTATCCAGACCAAATGATGAAAAACTGCAGCCGTTGATTGGCAGCGTGATGCATGGTGAGGGTGAGCAGCTTGAAGATTTTCCGCAGCTTCATATCTCTATCGAAGCTGCAAATGATCTTTTAAGTGGAACAGATTTTTCGATTAGTGAAAGTCAAATCCTGATAGACGAGAATAAATCTCCCGCATCTTTTGTTACGGAAAGCAAAGCACAGATAAAAGTCAATACTCATTATCAAAAGTCTTCCAGAACAATTAATGTTGTTGGACTTCTTGAGGGAAGCGATCTGAATTTAAAAGACGAGTATCTCGTAATAGGAGCGCACCTCGATCATGTTGGCTCACAGGCAGGGCTTCTTTTTCCCGGGGCAAATGATAATGCTTCGGGCTCAGCGGCTGTGCTGGAATTGGCAGAAGCTTTTCAGCTTAGTAGTCTGAAGTCTAAACGAAGTATTTTATTTGTGCTTTTTGCAAGCGAAGAACAAGGGTTGTTCGGCTCAAAACATTTTGTTAAGAATTTAAAGATTGACACAAATAAAATTATATCAATGTTTAATTTTGACAGCATTGGTTCGGGTGACAGCATTCAGGTTGGTAATGGAAAAAGCTCTCCGGAATTATGGAATCTTGCAAGAAAAATAGATAAAGAAAATTTTAATCTTGTAGTTGAAGATACCTGGAGCGGTGGCGGTGCCGACCTAACTCCTTTTTATGAAACCGGAATTCCCGGATTGTATTTTGTTTCAAAGTACAGCTATGAGCACCTTCATCTTCCAACGGACACACCGGAAACTTTGAACTTAGATTTACTTGCTAATATAGTCAGACTTGCATACCTGACAGCGAGAGCGGTTGCGGACGGAAATTATAAAAGAGAAACAATAATAAAATAGAACAATAAAAATGTTTAAAGATCATTTCATTCACTTATTTAAATACAATGATTGGGCAACAAGGCAAACTGCCGAGTCAATAAGGATCCTTAAGAAGAAAAATAGAAAATCAGAAGAACTTCTTTCACATATAATCTGTGCACAAAAAATCTGGCTGAACAGAATTCTTGGCAAGGATCTGGTAACCGACCCATGGCAGAAATTAACGCAGGAAGAATGGACTTCACAATCAACCCCGGTAACTGCTGCCTGGATAAATTTACTTGAAGGTCTTAAGGAAAAAGACCTTGAAAGAAGAATAGAGTACAAGAATATAAAAGGTGAAAAATTCGCAAACACGATTAAAGATATTGTTGTGCATGTGCTTAATCACTCAACATATCACCGGGCGCAAATTGCTCAACTAATCAAGAAATCTGGCGACGAGCCCGCAAGGACAGATTATATAGTTTACCAGAGAGAGTTTCAGAAGTAACGTTTTGGCGCTTGGCGCAGTGGCGAGTTTCACCAAAAAAGTTGATGCGGAGAACCAAAGTTTGATTAATCACAAATGTGTCTGCGAAGCACTGAACCGCCAATTTCTTATAGGTGCTGCTAGCGGTTCGTTGTTTTATGTCGTCATATAATTCCATCGTCTGAAGTCTTCGTTTTCCAAAGTTGTCTTAGCAATGGACTTAGAGTTTTACAATTTTCAAAGTTGTTGTGAGCAAGGTCTTTCCAATAGTGAACAGTATATTCGTGAATTTTAAAGTCGTCTGTCAAAATAGGCTTTACTTTTTCCCAACAAATCAGTAGTTGCTGTTCTTCAGATTGGTAAACAATTGCTTGTAATATCATTTCCATTAATACAAACTTATTGTCATCGTTTGTTGTCAAGTTGTAATGGGAAATGTACTTGTCAATGTCGTTTGGGTTTGAAACTTCATAAGACCAGTCTTGCATAGTCGGGTCGTTAGGCAAATTTAATTCTACTGCTAACTCGTCAATTGCTTTTCTTGTCGCACATCTGAAAGTTGGTTTCATTCTTTCCTTTCTGTCTGTTGGTGTCGTCCGTTACAATGACCGCTAACTTGTTTATAAGCCTCACAAAAGAAGACTTATACAACCAGTTTACGCTTCTTACTATAGCAGTGAAAAATTAATCTTGTTAATTATAAAAATTATATTGGTTGATGATCAAAAGCACTTCTTTAAGTATTGCAAT
>JALONF010000337.1 GCA_025455085.1 Ignavibacteriaceae bacterium | reverse complement strand
CCTTTCGCATTGTCCAGGCAAGTGCGATCTGAGATGGTGTTACATTCTTTTCTTTCGCAATTGCCATCAGAACATCTAGCACATCAAATGCTGCATCAGAAAAGTGATGATCTTTCCATTCGTTTCTTTCAGTCAGTCTGCTATTATCAGGCCTGTCTTCACCTCTTTTATATTTACCTGTAAGAAAACCGCCAGCTAAAGGAGACCACGGAAGAATTGCAAGTCCGTAATTTTCTGCAAGGGCAAATAGTTCTCGCTCTGCTCTTCTATCTAATAAGTGATAAGGAGGCTGTTCACTTACAAATCTATTCAATCCCAATTCCTTTGAAACCCAGAGTGATTCAACAATTTGCCACGAAGCGAATGTACTCTTTCCCGATCTCACTAAATCATCGAGTGCGCGAAGTGTTTCATCAATCGGAACATCGGATTGTGGTCTGTGAATCTGATACAAATCAATATAATCAGTCTGCAGTCTTTTCAATGAAGCTTCACATTCGGAAATGATATGTCTTCTTGAGTTGCCGAAGGCATTAACATCATTATCATCCATTTTGTGATGGACTTTTGTTGCAAGAAAAACCTGATTACGTTTAGCATTTTGCTTTAGTGCTTTTCCCACAATCTCTTCACTCGATCCTCTGCCGTAAACATTTGCGGTGTCAAGAAAATTAATTCCTTCAGCAATGGCTCGATCTATTATTTTAATTGAATCATCCTCTCTTGTTCTCCAGCCGAACATCATACAACCGAGACAAATACGGCTGACTTTTACCCCCGTTCTACCAAAATTTTTATACTCCATCCTTTACCTCCTGCTTCTGAAGAATCGATGAGGATAAATTCTTGGCGGTTCACTCACCTCATCAAGTTTTTTCATTTCATCTTCTGAAAGTTTCCAGTCAGTGGTTTTGATATTTTCAAGTAATTGTATTTTGTCTCTTGCACCGATGATCACAGAAGTAATTCCGGGTTTTTGCAAAGCATAGTTCAAAGCGATTTGACTCATTGGAGCATTCTTATGCTTTGAAATTTTTTCCATCACTGCTAAAATTTTGTCACCTCTTTCAATATCGTACGGAAGATGCTGACTTTCTCCTTTTATTCTTGTTCCTTTGGGCCATTTCTTCCCCTTACGGTATTTACCAGATAAAATCCCACCGTGTAATGGACTCCAGACAATAATTCCTATTTTCTGATCAAGACATACAGGAATAGTTTCGTATTCCAGGTCTCTTCCAACTAATGAATAATACGCCTGAAGCGATATAATCTTCTCAAGATTTTGTTTTTCAGAAATCGACATCAGTTTCATTATTTGCCAGGCAAAGAAATTGGAGAGGCCTATATATCTCACCTTTCCATCTTTAACTAGTTGATCGAGAGCTGACATCATTTCCTCAAGCGGAGTCATAAAATCAAATGAGTGAACTTGATAGAGATCGATATAATCTGTATTCAATCTTTTTAAGCTATCATTGCACGCTTTTATCAGATGCTGCCGTGAATGTCCTTCATCATTCGGACCCTTCCCCATTCTTCCCTCACCTTTTGTGGCGATGATAACATCTTTTCTCTTTTTACCGAGTGCTTTCCCGAGCATTGTTTCAGAGATTCCGCTTGAATAAACATCTGCCGTATCGAAAAAGTTTACACCATTATCAATCGCAAGAGAAGTTAATCTATTAGCATCCTTCTGTTCCTGAATTCCAAGATGTGTCCAGCCGGTTTTCCCGGTGAATGTCATTACACCAAAACAAATTTCAGAAACCTGTAAACCTGAATTGCCAAGAAAACGATATCTCATACTTTCTCCTCTCTAATTGAATAATCGGGTTCACCGTGAGAATGATTCCAGAGATGTCCTAATCTTTTTTGTCCGCGTAAAGAGGTTTCAAAATAAATTCCGTGAATATCTTCATAGACCTCAGGTAAATCGTGATGGTCACCCATTCTGGTTACAATAATATCGCCACCAGAAAATTTGTATTTCAATCCTTCGGAAACAGCAACTCCGCTACCTTTCAGAATTATCCAGTATTCATCAAAATCGTGAAAGTGATTATCGAAGTCATTTGTTCTCGGATAATCAACGGGATCACCAATGTTTCGCCTCATTTTAAATACTGCTGAACCGCCAATTTCATCACCCCAAATTCCTTCAATCATTACAATTTCAGTTTTTTGTGTCGTTGTTTTGATTGAAGTATTTTTTTTATCTGAAAAGAGCGAATCGTTCTCTAAATATATTTTTTCATATCCATTTGTTCTGATACTGCATTCGCCAGAGATGACAAACAAAGCATATTTCGAAAACGATTTTGTAAGTTCAGTTATGCTGTTTGACTCAATTGTTAATTGGGAGATTTTTTTTACTTCACTCCAATCGGGAAATTTATTTTCTGATAATTTTAGCAATGGCATATTGGTTAAGAAATAAATGGGACATTTTTACTTACATCCGGACCGAAAAATTTTATTATTTCAAGATCTTGGCTTCCTGTATTAATTATTTCAACTCCTTCAACCGCTCTGTTGTGAGTTAAAAGCAATTCATCTTTTGAAGGATTGCCCCCTTCAATTTCGATTCCTCCAAACAACCCGGTTCCTCTCCACACAAGAATATTGTAAACACCGTCATCTTTTGTAAAATATTTTTCACCACGTTTAACATAGACCTTCTTACCGCTGAACTTATTGGTGTTGTAGTAAATCCAGTATTCTTTGCTGCCGCCCTGAATGAAGTCTTTTATCAAGATTGGTGGGGTATGACGTTTCGTATAAAAATCAGGATCGCCGCTAGTCTGCCAGTCAATCATCTCGAGGATAATTTTCTCGCCATATTTCTGCCTGTCTTCGTCTCGTACATCTTTCCATAAAAGATCTTTTGAAATAAAAGTATCTCCCACCTTTGCCTGCATCATTGCAAAAACGTCTGAATCTTCCTGAAGCTCGATTGTTAATGCTGTGCCAGGTCCGTGGGTTACTCCTGATGGAACCTGAAACCCGTCACCTTCATACTGATTGAAGGCAAAAGCATGCTGTACAATTCCATCATCTTTCCATTCAACGAGATGCGGAAGAAGCAGATCGAATTTTTTCTCTTTTACAATGTATGGATGAACACCAAAAAAGGTTTCGGGATGTTTTCCTTTACTAACACCTTCCGGGAAATAATATGCTTCGTCTTTGGAGTTTCTCCCAACCAACCTTGCATGCGTTTGCATCTGGTGGATGTGAAATGGAATACGATCTTCATAATCAAATATCTTTGCTAATCTTCCAAGACCAGAGTGAGTTTTAGAATAATCTCTTCCAAGAATTAATTCAGGAAGAAGTTCAACTGCTTCTTTAAGCGTGACTTCTTTCTCATAATCCATTTTCAAAGTGCTCAATCCTTCGCTAGGAACAGCAACTTTGTTATCAGCTTTTGTAGTTGATGCAAGCCAGCGTTCGCAGATACCGCCACGATCACCAAGATTATATTGAGATTCAGGTAATCCAAGTCTTCTACCGGGTGCGATAAAATTTCTTGCAACCCAGGCAGGGTTGAGTTTGAGGATTCCGCCAGTACTTTTTAATTCGTTTTCAATTATTTGTTTTAATTTTTCCATAAGTAACTCTTGAATCTTCTAATTTAATTTCCAATTTGTAATCGGATTAAAATCGGTACTTTGTGCGTAATCCATCAGGCTATGTAAAAACAATTTTGCAAAAGGATCGGCGGAATAATGATCGGCTAACGGAAAAGTGCAAAGCAAAAGCTTTCCATTTCCTGCATTCATCTGAAAAATGTAAGCAGAGTTTTTATGAAGCCAGCCGACAAACATTCCTGATAAAACATCATCAAAATTTTCGGATTGAATTTCTGTTATTACTCTTCGTGGAACTGTCTGGGCAATTTCAAATCCGAACGTTTTGCCAAAACCGATTCCATTGAATAATGGATCGTAGTCTCTTATCCAGTTCATATTGGTTGCCCAATTACCATCGAGCCATTCTTCTTCTCTGCTGTTGATTTTATATGGGAATGATCCAGGTAAATTTGTTGATGAGTCAATTAAACAGATTACGGATTTGCCGTCATTTACCTTTTTAATCACCTCTTCAGTGATCGAGTTTGTGATAACAATGTTTGAAGATGTTGAAATCAGATAATCCTTTCCCAGTTCTTCAGATAAATGTTCAAGGTTTTTGTCAGGATCAACGACGGTTATATATTGAGTTTGTTTTAATAACTTTTCAAACACAAATAATTCAGAGAAATTCTTCGCAACGATATTTCCTTTAACATCAATCAGTGTAAAATCTATTCTTACTTTTTTTGATTCATTTACATCCGGCAAATTAATTTTTAGTGATTCGATTCTTGTTACATCAGCATTTTTCAATTCAGCAATTTTTATTGAGCCATTAATATTTTCATCAAGCTTCCATTCCAATTTCAAAGCAGATAAATCTTTCTCACCGTAATGAGAAATGAAAATTTCAATCTCTGCTTCCTCGCCTGACCAATAGTTATATTTAACCGGACGAGGAATTATTACATCCTGCTGCTGAATAAACGGAAGATCATCAGAATAAACTTTGAAGTTTCTCCACATATCGAGCAATCCATTACTCTCCCAGTTTATATCAGTAAACTCTGTTATTACATAACCTTGGATTGCCGGAGACATTCTCATTTTTTCTATTTCATATTTTAGAGCATTGAATTGTGCTCGCTGACTTTCTTCGGCGAGATTATTGTATGAACCAAATATTTTATTCAGTTTGTAATCAGTAAATCTTTTGTGAACTCCTGATGGAAGCGAAACTTCGATATCAAGAAATTGTCTCTCAAACCACCAAGGAAGATTTTCAGGAAGCTTTGGCAACCCCCAGTTTCCAAACTCTGAAATCAATAATGGTTCATCTCCTCTTTCCTGCGAGTCACCAAATTCACTAAACAGCCATTTTGGTCTTGAAGCAACATCATCAATGGTTTTATCGAATTGATTTTTGTTTTCCGGAATTGCCCAGTAAGTGTGATAATCATTTATGTCAGTCTTGATATGAAAATTTCCCCAGCAGGCACTGTTATCAACCACCAATCTTCCAATTGCTTTTTCTTTAACCCGATCGAATTCATTCACAAGCCAGTTGCGAT
>JALONF010000336.1 GCA_025455085.1 Ignavibacteriaceae bacterium | reverse complement strand
CTGCCCAGGATAAACGCTGTTCTTCCATTCGATATAGGGAGTCTGTTCAGGAAAGCTTCCAACAATATTTCCCTGTTCATCCATTGTTGGAGTAAACAATGTATGACAGGTTGCACAAAGCTCAGACCGATTTACGTGCGGACTGAATTGAGATTTGTAACCTATGATCGCCCACATCAAAGTTGTATCTGAATTTTCATAAGGCCCGTATAAAATACTGTCAGCTTCGATTATATAATTTCCCGAGTAAGATTGCTGAGTTCCAAAATTATTTGGTTTTATTTGATGACAGGCCGTACAGCTTACTCCATCATTTGCCAGAGGATCTTGCTTCAACTCAGCCATTGAATATCCTGTTTGTCCGTTATAAATTGCCTGAGTATAGCCCATCGGTGAGTGACACTTTAGACACGTGCTTTCGATCAATTCCTGATGCTGAGGAAAGTTGTTTACTTCTTCTGCTACTACTGCTCGCCATAGTGGATCTTTGCTTGCGTTCCCCATCATAGTTGAACGCCAGTAAGTAATTGGCGAAACATCAATCCCGTTCCACGTCATAGCGCTTCCGTTGCTGCTATGACAAAGGATACAATTTCCTGAACCGCTGAATAAGGTTGATGTCCCTGTCGGTAATTCAGTTTGTGAATTGATGATGTTTGTAATGAAGAGAATTAGGAGAGATGCAGTAATTATAGTTTTCATAGATAAGCCTTTAATGTTTCAATAGTTATTTGAAGTTGATCTTCAGCCTGGAATTTGAGTGTAGTTAAATAATTCTTTTACTTAAGTTTAAAATAAGGAATTACCAATAAAAAAGACCGCCATGCGACGGTCTCTGAGTTAATAATGTTTAGAGAAAATTATTTCAACAGTAACATTTTTTTTGTTGCAACGAATTTACCTGTTTGTAATTTATAGAAATACATTCCGCTGGATAATTCAGAAGCATTGAATTCTACTTCATAACTTCCGGCTGGCTTTTCCTCATTAACAACTGTTGCAATTTCATTTCCAAGAACATCATATATTTTTAAAGTTACATTACCATTCACCGGTAACTGATAACTTATCACCGTACTTGGATTAAATGGATTGGGATAGTTCTGTTCTAAATTAAATTTATAAACGGGTTCTGCATCACTTAAGATATCCGTCGGAATTGTATAGATAAAAATTCCAATGTCATCCAGGTACCAGCCGTCTTTTCTGGTTCCGCCATCAGTCTTAAGTTGGAACTGAAGCTTTAACTGTGCGCTTATATAATTTGCAATACTTATTTCTTCCTTAACCCAGTTGGAAATAACACCATCATAAACAGGCTGCCCAACAGGTTGAGGAGAGACACCCGGCTGCGTGTATTTACCAGCAAGCGGAATCCAGGTTGATCCATTATTTGTTGAAACCTTTACCTGCCCGTAATCATAGTTATCCTCTATATCAAACTTAGTCTGAAATCGTAATCGTGGATTTACATACCCGGTAAGATTGAGTGGATTTGTAAGCGTCATCGTAACGGTAGCATTGTTAAAGTAATTGCCGCTCTTGCTGTCAGTATAAGATATCGGCGCAGAGTAAAATGATTTATATGTAGAATCCCACTGCGGACTGTTCGATGGGGTTTTTGTGATTGTCCAGTTCAATGCCGGATTATTTGAATTATCCTCAAATATAAAAACCGGAAAACCGATTATAATATTTGTTGTGTCCGATGATATTATATCACCATTTGTCGTGGTTGTTAGTATTATTGGTATCTCCTCTTCCAAAGGTGCAGCTGCAGAAATTGAAAATGAAAACGGTGTTGTTAAAGTATAGCTGCCTCTTGCATCAAGCAAACTTAGTGAAGCAGTTCCGTTATTTATTGTAACATACTGACTGGAAGATGTAAGTGTAAACTCTAAATTATAAGCGGCAGCCAGACCTTGATTTTTAAATTCAGGTGAAAGTTCAACTTCATCCGAAGGAAGAAAATGTTCTTTATTGAAATTTGGATTAACAAGCTGTACATATTCCCCTGCAAGATATGATTGATAGATCATTGTTCTTAAATTCTGCTGAGCCAGAGGATATATCCTGCTCTGCTGAGGCCAGAAACCATCTGAAGAGTTTCCAATTTCAATTGTGTATCCGTAAGTTTTATTTTTTAAAGTTTGCTCACCATACATCCAATCGCGAATACTTCCATTAGATGGATATCCAAGAAGCTGTGAACCAGAACCATAAGCATAGCCACTGTAAGAAGTTAATAGTTGTGCAAATTCTCTGTAAGTAAGAGAATCAGGAGTTTCTAAATCAATATATCCCCAGGGGTATAAGATATAACCGCCATAAGTGTGCATATTGAAATGAGTGCCATAATTTTTTAGAATTGCCAGATCTCGCACAGCTTGTGCTTCCGGTTCAGAAAACGCAGCAGTCCCTCTGTAAGTTTGCGAACAAGGATCAGGACTTGAACCGATATTATCATAGCCCCACTTGTAGCCAAAGTTTCTGTTTAAATCTATTCCGTAGCAACCTCCCCCATTATTCCTTCTGTTTTTTCTCCAGTCTCCTCCGCCATTCGGATCTGTTTGCCTGTTGTATTCATAACCATCAGGGTTAAAGCAGGGCACACAATAAATTTCTCTGTTATTTACAAGGTAAGTTGCTTCGGCATCTGTGCCATAGTTTTCAAGAAGGTACCACATAAAGTACATTTGAGTTGCCATTGACTGAGGCTCACGGGCATGGACTAGTGCGTCAAAACCAACGGCAGGTTCGCTCTCATTTAGGTTTGGATTGTCGGATATTTTTACTGCCCAGATTGTTTTGCCTTCAATGCTGGTTCCAATCGAAAATTTTTGTGTAATTAGATTAGGAAAGAGCTGATACATTTCGTCAAGGTCAGCTTCAATTTCAGCAAGAGTATAGTAACCGCCCATAGATCCGTAACCAAAGCCGGTTACTCCAAAGTCTCTTTCACTTTCCATTTTCACCTTATCTTTTTCCGCATCAGTTAATTTTGGAAGTGAGTGATAATAGGCTTTCCAATCATCAATTAATATTTCATAGTTCAATCC
>JALONF010000335.1 GCA_025455085.1 Ignavibacteriaceae bacterium | reverse complement strand
TGACTTCTTCAGAAAATCTAAAATCAAAAAGATGAAGCAGCGTGGCTTGATTCGTGAGGAGCGGCACAGTCATAGATTATATCTTCGAATGACAGTAAATGAAAGAATACAACACGCAACTATGGCGATTAGTTTTATTATACTGGTTATTACCGGATTTATGTTAAGTTATCCAAATGCCTGGTGGGCAAGACATATCAGAGAACTTAGCAGTGATGCTTTCGAATATCGCAGTCTGATTCACCGAATTTCTGCTGTTGTTATGGTAGCAATATGTTTATATCATATTTATTATGTTTCTTTTACAACAAGGGGAAGACAACTTATTAAAGATCTACTGCCAAGATACCAGGATATCAAGGATGCAATTGATGTTGCTAAGTTTAATCTGGGAATATCAAAATTAAAACCGAAGCTGGATAGGTTTAGCTATGTAGAAAAAGCTGAATACTGGGCATTGATCTGGGGAACAATTGTAATGACTGCTACCGGAATAATTATGTGGTTCAATAATTATTTTATGGGCATCATAACAATTGTTGTATGGCATTTCTATTTCGTATTATTTAATCCGGATGTTTATCCTATGAGTCTTGCCTGGTGGAAAGGCACGTTGACAGAAGAAGAAATGGCTGAAGAACATGCATTTGAATTGGAAAGAATTAAGAAAGCAGAAGAAGAACAACTTAATAAGGAATCGGAAGAAGCTGGGGAAAAATCATAATTATATTTTCTTTTCATCACAATAAATATTTCAGGTCGTTTGTATGAAAAAATTATTCCCCCCAATTGTATATAATCCTGTAACTCTTGCAGGTGCAAGCTTAGCTGCTGTAAGTTTTGGTCTGATTATTTTCCTTTTCATACTTGAATTTTTCAGCGGTGAATCCAATCCCTACCTTGGAATAATCACTTTCATTATCCTGCCGGTCTTTTTGATCCTCGGGCTGCTGCTTATAGCTTATGGAGTTATCCGCGAAAGACGGAGAATTAAAAGGGGAATCGAACGAAGCGGCAAGTTTATCGTAATAGACCTCAACGATGTGAAGCAGAGAAGAGTAGTCTTTACATTTACTATAGGTACACTTCTACTATTATTATTTTCAGCTTTCGGAAGCTACAAAGCGTTTGAATATTCTGAATCTGATGAGTTCTGCGGAACAGTATGTCATGAAGTTATGGAACCAGAGTATACCGCATATTTATCTTCACCTCATTCAAGAGTCGGCTGCGTGGGATGTCATATCGGTTCAGGTGCTGACTGGTTTATTAAATCAAAAATATCCGGTGCTTACCAGGTTTATTCAGTTTTATTCAACAAGTACTCACGTCCGATTCCAACTCCCGTTCACGCATTAAGACCGGCAGAAGGAACCTGCGAGCAGTGTCACTCGCCAAGTCATTTTTTCAGTGAGATAAAATATAAGTCGGATTATTTCTTATATGATGAGGCAAATACCAAATCAAGCATTTCCATGCTGCTAAAAATCGGAGGTGGAAATTCTGAACTTGGAAGAGCAGAAGGTATTCATTGGCATATGAATGTTGCAAACAGGGTTGAATATATTCATACTGATGAAATACGAAATGAAATTCCCTGGGTAAAGCAAATTAATGATGATGGTACTGAAACAATTTATAAGAGTACTGTAGTTGAATTTGACGAAAAAAACTACCCGGAAGAAAACCGCAGGATGATGGATTGCATTGACTGTCATAACAGACCATCACACATTTATAATCCGGCAGACAAATCCATAAATCTATCTCTTTCTCTTGATAGAATAGACAAATCGCTTCCGTACATTAAAAGTGTGGCGGTGGATGTTCTGGAAACAGGTTACTCTTCTAAGCAGGTTGCACTTGACAGCATCAAGATTTTTATAACAAATTTTTATCAATACAATTACCCGGAAGTATACAAAAACAAATTAGCTGCTATTGAGCAGAGTATTAAAGAAGTTCAAAAAATATATGAACGTAACTATTTCCCATCAATGAATGTCAGCTGGCGCGGATTTCCAAATCATATATCTCATTTATATGATACCGGCTGCTTCCGCTGCCACGATAATAAACATGTCAGTGAGGATGGAAAAGTAATAAGAAAAGACTGTAACATTTGTCACACGATCATCGCGCAGGTAAGTCCTGATGGTAAAGAGAACGTATCTATCAGAGGAATAGAATTTATTCATCCGGTTCAACTTGAGGAATCATTTTTAGAACAAGATTGTGTAACCTGCCACGCCCGCGAAAGAAAACAGGATTATTATAAGAATTATCAGAAGATAATAAGTAGTAATTGATACAGAAGAAAAAATTTTAAGATATCATTCCTTGTTCTTGGTGCAGCACTGATTATTCTTTCTATTATTTATACGAGGAATAGAAATAAAACTGCGAATACGAAGGAGAATGAAGGATAATAATTGCCAAATAAGAATTCGGTATAAGTAATAGTTAGGTAGAAAAGCGATATCTTGAAAAAAGTAATTTTATTCTCTATAGTTTTATTGACTTTATCATACTGTTCTTCTTCAAAAAAAACACAATCGGGGGATATAAAATTAGTTGATTTGAAAATTGAGCAAGCTGATTTAAAGAAGTTTCAAATTGAGGATTCATTATTAGCAGCATCAAATTCCCCATTTAGCCCATCGACTAGATTAGTATTTTCCGTATCTGAAAAAGATAGTATTGAAAGTGAGTTATTTAACGTTGTTGGGGATTCAATTAGCAAAACATTTAAGGACATAGTTGAAGAAGGCGATTATCTGGTAAAGTTCGATGGCTCAAATTTTCCTTCTGGGATTTATTTTATTCGATATAAAATTGGCAATCAAACTAGTGTTAAGAAATTTATGTTTATCAAATAGTATTACTGCCTAACCAGCAACTCAGTCCGACCTTCATTTTGTCCAACAGATCAGAGACAGTACAGTTATATTTCACTATATTTTTCCAAATAATCTTAATACTATTTTAACTGGCTTTTATTCCCAAAAATTTTAAATAAAAATATTTCTCCTCTTCAAACCACTATGACTAGGAACTCTTAACCAATACGACATAAATGTATCACATAAACCCGACTGTTTTAAGCGGACTGATTTTTCTATTCTTGTTTCTTATTTTGTAAGTGTAATTAAAATACTTTTTGTACAAATACTGAATAAGGTATTGTGAAAAAAATGCACACCTCTACTGCTTTTTGTTTTACTATTATTCTTCTTGCGGTGATTAATCTTGAAATTGCAGCTGCTGATCCACCATCTAACAACATCTCTTCCTTAAAGAAATCAATACACTTAGATCATTGGCAAATAGTAAAAGATACTCAGCCGAACAATTCGCTTTCATTTATCCCCGATTCATTGTGGCGAGCATTTAAACCCACATTAGATGATAATAGATACACTGAAGGTAACTGGCTTATAAGAACCAGTATTGTTATTCAGGATTCCTTAAACGACAAAGAAGTATTAGGTCTATTTCCAATAAATTTTTTAACTGCTTATGAAATCTATTGGGATAGTATTATGATTGCAGAAAATGGAGAGATTGGGACTAATAAGACGGAGGAGAAAGCCGGGTCATATAATTTT
>JALONF010000334.1 GCA_025455085.1 Ignavibacteriaceae bacterium | reverse complement strand
CAAGCACAAAGGTGAATTACTTTACAAGTGTATTGATGAAAGCGGTGGATATTATAAAGGTCATGCAGAAAAAGACAGCCGCTCATTAATGAATGTTACTTTCAATCTTGCAACTGCTGATCTTGAAAAGAAATTAATTGATGAAGCCACGAAAGCAGGATTCAACGGATTAAAAGGTCATCGCTCTGTTGGCGGATTGCGTGCATCAATCTACAATGCTTTCCCAACAAAAGGTGTTGAAGACCTTGTAGCTTTTATGAAAGACTTCCAGAAGAAAAACGGATAAAATTACCTCTCCCTGTTTCCCTCTCCTTTACAAGGAGAGGGATTTAAGGGTGAGGTCAGAAAGCAGACTATGAATAAAATTTTTTATTTATTTTTTTTCATCCTGATCACAATATCCTGCAGTAAAAAGGAAGAAGAAAAATTCGAAGCCTTCCTGCAGTAAAAAGGAAGAAGAAAAATTCGAAGCCTTCAGTCCGGAAGCATTCGCATACGACATTGGTGATAGCTGGGAAATAAATGCAACTGTGAATGTAAAAGGGTTTGTTAAAAAAGAAGTCGGTGAGGAACTATCAACTTCACTTGGTTTTAGTGTAGATATAATCGATCCGGGTAGCGTTGAGACAAAAGATATTTTTATTGATTCAAAAGAAGTAACCAGTAAGGAACTTATTGATGTGCAGTTAGAGGCACAATTTGAGCTTGACTATAATTCTCCAGATGGACTTTACAAAATTATTTTTCATATAACAGATAAATATTCAGGGGATATTGTATCAGCGGAGGCTGAATTCGAGTTGAAAAAGTAACAAATAGAATTAGTCTGAAAGTTCTTCGGGGGAAATTAATTTTCGGCCGGCAAATCCTGCTTCAATTTCATGATAATACATAATATCATCTTCATCACTTCTCCAGCAGAGGAATACTTCTTTACCATCAATGATGGCAGGAAAGTCAATTAGCCCGATTGAAAAATTCCAATCCTTGAAGTAACATCCAATCTCTTCAAGCTCCTGCATAAAGTCTTCAATATTATCTGCAAGCTTTTGAATGCGCGGATCATTTTCTACTCCGGCCCCAATTTCATCGGCAATCAACCGCATTTCTCTGCTGGTATCAAGAATATCCTTTACAATCTTTCTTACAAGAGGTAAAGTTTTTTTCGCTTCAGAAGGCGTAAAGTATTTTATATCCGTTGTCATTCAAACATTTGTAAATTGTTGCTGATAATATCAAAACAATCTTTATCTAAAAAAAGTTTAATAATTGAGTACTTGAGTCCTTAGCTAACCCTGGTTTCCTCAAATTACTCAAAATGAAGAAGTGATTATCAAGAATGGTAAAATAGCCGACAGATTACATGCTGATTGGCAAATTTCTCAAAATACAACACGTTTTCAGTCCATATAAGACCTCTAACAATTGTTCATCTTAGCATAATTGTTGCTGTTATTTGAAAAATTCGCAACAATTTATTTTGAAATAACAATTCAATTAGCATAATTGTTGCTGTTATTTGAAAAATTCGCAACAATTTATTTTGAAATAACAATTCAAGAAACACCGAAAGGATTTAGAAATGAAAAAATTTCTACAAGCTGTTATTATTTTTCTGGCTCTTCAAACTGTGTCTTTCAGCCAGAGTCCGGTAATTGAGGAAATTATAAATAAGACAAATATTGATTCGCTAAAATACTTTGTAAGAGAACTCTCCGGAGATGTCCAAACAGTAATTGGAGGCTCTCCATATACAATCGTTTCAAGACACAAAAACCAGACCGGCAATAATATGGCAGCTAATTATATAAAGCAGAAACTACAGAGTTACGGGCTGCCAGCTTATGACCAAAATTTCAGCAGCACTGGGAGAAACGTTTACGCAGTTCAGTTAGGTACTGTTTATCCAAATAAAAAATATATTATCTGTGCACATTATGATGACATGCCTTCTGGCACAACTGCTCCGGGTGCAGATGACAATGCCAGCGGAACCGCAGCAGTTATTGAAGCTGCAAGAATATTCACGCAATATAATTCCAAGTATACAATTATATATGCTCTCTGGGATGAGGAAGAACAAGGATTAATTGGAAGTGCTTATTATGCATTGCAAGCTTTCAATGCCGGTGATTCTATTATGGGAGTGATAAATCTGGATATGATAGCCTGGGATTCAAATAGTGATAATAAAGCTGAGATTCATACACGACCGATAGCCAACTCAATTGCTCTGAAAGATTTGATGATGCAAATAAACTCTCTTTATGGCATCGGGTTGACGCTCTATACAATTAATCCTGGTGCAACTTATAGTGATCACGCATCTTTCTGGAATAGAAATTATGGAGCAATTCTTCTAATCGAATATGATTCTGATTTCAACGCTTATTACCATACCACTAATGATAAAGTGCAATACTTCAATCTCCCATACTTTCTTAAAATGAGCAAGGTTTCTTTTGGCATAGTAGCAACATTAGCTGATTTAACTCAGATCATTCCTGTAGAAATGCTCGCGTTCACAGCGTCGGTTAAGAATTCTGATGTTCAGCTTCTCTGGTCCACTGCTTCCGAATTGAATAATATGGGTTTTGAAATTGAGCGTTCAATTGATAATCAAGATAATTTTGTTACTGTTGGATTTGTTGATGGTAAAGGCACGTCAACAGAAATTAATTATTATTCCTTCACTGACCAGCCACAGGTTAGCGGTGTTAATCAAATATATTATCGTCTAAAGCAAATTGACTTTGATGGCACATTCACTTACACTGATGTCGTTAATATAAGCTACGATGTTCCTGCTGAATTTGTTCTGAATCAGAATTATCCAAATCCATTTAATCCATCAACAATAATAAACTACTTTGTACCTCAGGAAAGTTTTGTAAGCATAAAGGTTTATGATTTTCTTGGCAGAGAAGTGATAACACTGGTTAACGAAATGAAATCAATAGGTGGCTACGAAATAATGTTTGATGCATCTCAGTTACCAAGCGGGACATATTTCTATAATATGATTGCAGACAATTATTCTGATACGAAGAAAATGATTTTAATAAAGTAATTTCAACAGGATTTAAACTTAAGGGGACTTGTAGCATTTAAACTGCAAGTCCTTTGTATTTTAAGACAAATAATAAATCAATATTTAAAGGACTGAATAATGAAAAAAATTATACTGCTATTTTTGATACTCTTAGGAACACAAGGATCTTTGTATCCACAGTCGACAATTCAGACAATCATTAATAGCACAAATATAGATTCATTAATGTACTTCGTTAAAGAATTGTCGGGCGAAGTTTCCACTATTATTGGTGGTTCACCATACACTATAGTATCAAGACACAAGAACAATGCAAGTAATAACAAATCTGCTGATTACATTAAGCAGAAGCTTCAGAGTTATGGGCTGCCTGCTTACGATCAAAATTTTAGCAGTACGGGAAGAAATGTTTATGGTGTCCAATTAGGTACTGTATATCCAAATAAAAAATATATTATCTGTGCTCACTATGATGATATGCCTTCGGGGACAACTGCCCCCGGTGCTGATGATAATGCGAGCGGAACAGCAGCAGTAATCGAGGCAGCAAGAATATTCACACAATACCAGTCAAAGTATACGATCATATATGCTTTGTGGGATGAAGAGGAACAGGGTTTAATTGGAAGTGCTTACTATGCACAGCAAGCGCACAATGCGGGCGACTCGATAATGGGTGTTATAAATATGGATATGATTGCCTGGGATAATGATAATGATGGTGTTGGTGAAATTCACGTTAGAAATTATGCAAATTCGGTCAGTCTTAAAGACTTAATGGTTCAAGTAAATACAACTTATTCCATAGGTGTGATACCAAGTATAATTAATCCAGGCGCTACTGCAAGTGATCATTCTTCTTTCTGGAATAATGGTTATGGTGCTCTTCTTTTAATAGAAGAATATTATGGTGGTGATTTCAATGCTTACTACCATACAGTTAATGATAAAATATTGTATTTCAAACAACCCTACTTTCATAAAATGAGCAGGTTGGCGTTAGGTACTGTAGCAACATTAGCTGACTTAGCTGTGATAGTCCCGGTTGAATTATTAGCATTCACAGCTTCAGTTCGAAATTCAGAAGTCGATCTACTCTGGTCTACCGCCTCAGAATTAAATAATATGGGTTTTGAAATTGAACGTTCAATTGATAATCAAGATAACTTTGTCACTGTTGGATTCGTTGAAGGCAAAGGCAGCTCAACAGAGATTAACTATTATTCCTTCACCGACCAGCCACAGGTAAATGGTGTTAATCAATTATACTATCGATTGAAGCAGATTGATTTTGATGGCACGTTCAGTTACAGCGATGTCGTTAATGTTAGCTACGATGTTCCAGCTGAATTTGTACTGAGTCAAAATTATCCGAACCCCTTTAATCCTTCAACCAGGATAAACTATTTCGTGCCTCAGGAAAGTTTTGTAAGCATAAAGGTTTATGATTTCCTTGGCAGAGAAGTTATGACATTGGTTAACGAAACGAAATCAGTAGGCAGTTATGAAATAGTATTTGA
>JALONF010000333.1 GCA_025455085.1 Ignavibacteriaceae bacterium | reverse complement strand
TTTTTGGAAATTATCAGTTGGATATTGATAGCTTACTTCCAATCCAGAAAACTTTATCACCCAGTTTAACATTATGCCTTTCGCAAAATCCCGCATTAACTTCAAGCACATAAATAGCTGGTTCTGATGAAGGATAACTTTGTTCTGAAAGAGGTTTTGTGTTTTTGTGAATAGTAACAATTTCCTTTTGGCTGTTAATAAAAAGAATGTCGAGTGAAAAAAGTGTATTCATCATCCAGAAGGATTGAAATCTTTCTTCCGGGAAGATAAATAACATTCCCTGCATCTCTTCCATACTTTCTCTATTCATTAATCCTAGCTGTCTTTCATAGTCGTTTTCAGCTATCTCAATATCAATTTTGATAATCGGATTTCCAGTTGAATCTACAAAAGTTAATTCACCTTCTTTTTTGAATTTATAATAATGCATTTCACTACTCTCATCATTGCAGTTATTAAGGATGAAAAAGAAAACAACTATCAAAGCTGCTGTCGCTATTCCGATTTTCACGATAAGAGGCTTTAAACTTTTTTTTGGTGATGCAGATTCTTCCTGCTTTTTTTTTCTATTCTTTTTACCCATTGGATAAATCCCGATATTTGCAGGCGTTAATATAGCAATAGCCATCTTTAATATTATGAGCAAAGAAAAGCCTGCAATACTTGAGAGAGAAGAAATAAATCTAACACAATCCCAGAATAAAATGATTGCCAGCGGATGGGGACAGGACGTACTGGAAAATACAATTACTGAGAAGATTTTTTATTCATCAGACGGATTGAAGGTTAGGGGGTATATTTCATATCCAAAGGATAAATCAAAAAAATATCCTTGCGTTATCTGGAACCGTGGAGGAATTGGCAACAAAGGTGCTATCGATTCCTTTACTGCAAGAGGAATATTCGGAAAATGCTGATTCATCCAGATGGGCAATTGAAGGCTGGAGCCGAGGTGGTATGATGACTTATTTGTCATTAACGAGAACTAATTTTCCTGACTATCCGGCAGGTGGGTTTAAATGTGCAATCGTGAGCGGCGGAATTGCGAACCTTCGCTGCAGTTCAGATGAAAGTACTTTTATGAGAAGATTGTATGAAGTCACGATGGGCAAATACAAAGAGAAAGAATTTTATGAAAAATGCGAGAGCCGATCGATAGTAAAATTCCCGGAGAAGCTTCCTAAAAACACACCGATATTAATTATCCACGGAACAAACGATGAAAGAGTTTTACCGCACGATTCAATTGATCTTTCCTACAAATTACTTGACTTGAAAATTCCATTTCGGCTAGTTATGCTTGAAGGAGGGGACCACTTCCTGAAAAAGCACAGGAAAGAAGTTGACGAGATGAGAAGGAAGTGGTTTGAGAAGTTTTTAAGATAATTAATTTTTCCCCTCCTGCCAGAGGAGGGGATTAAGGGGAGGAGGGAGATTTTTACCACCCCGTCACTAAAGTGACACCCCTCCTCACAAGTAAGGAGGGGAGAAATTTAATTTTCATTTCAGCAGCAACATTTTCTTCGTTTCTATAAATTCTCCCGCCCTCAACTGATAGAAATACACTCCGCTGGGTAAGCCCCCGGCATACCAGGTTACTTCATAAGTGCCAACAGATTTTTCTTCGTTTACGAGTGTTTCTATTTCTCTTCCAAGCAAATCGTAAACAGTTAGCTTAACAAATTGCCTACTGCTTATTGCATACTGAATATTGGTTGTAGGATTGAATGGATTTGGATAATTCTGTTGTAATTCGAACTCTTTAATAAAATCATTCTCATTCTCATCAATATTAAAAACTATTTCAGTATTTCCTTTTAATATGGTAAATCCTTCACCAGCGACCCATAGATTTGGTAACCTGTCCTGCATTAATAAATGAATATCATTGAGCTTCCGGATAGTATAAGTTGGATAATGTTGTTCGGAAGGCATCACATCAGTTACAAATTTTGTAACTCTTCCTCTGTCACCGGCTAAAAATATTCGGTATCTGCCAAAAATATCAGTACCAACTATTTGGACATCCCTAAACTGAATTCCTCTAGTTAATGAATACTCAATCCAATTTTCACCTCCATCTGTTGTAATAGGAATACCGCCATAACTATAAGATAATATCCCGTTTAATGAATCAATAAAGTCAAAACTATAACCACCAACAAAATAATCAGTACTCCAGACTGACTGCCAGGTTTTAGCAGTGTCTTTTGATAGCCAGATTCCTTTTTGATTAATAGACCATAAATGATCCGGATCAGTAAATTTCATTTTTTGAGATTGAGCATATTGGGAGCCAATTGGGTACGTTATTTTTTGCCAGGTGATTCCACCATTTGTTGTAATAAAATTAGATTGAATGTTATAATTATTGGAACCGGGAATTTCTTCTTCTGCACCGCCGAATATAATTCCAAGATATTCATTCAAAAAAGTTACTCCACCGTAAAAAATAATTCTATCTCCAAAATAGATAGAGTCCCAGTCTATACCGCCATTATTAGTCGCATAAATATTATCGGGTGTAAGAATAAAACCTTTCAACGAATCCAGCATTTCAATTCCCATTACTGAATTATACCCTCCGTAAAAATCAAGTTGATTAAACCAATTGTAACCACCATCGGATGTTTTGTAAAGAGAATAATAACTAAGAGCCCATCCTGTAGATGGGGAAACGAAATCAACTTTTGCAATATCATCTTTTATGGATTTACTTACTCTCTCCCAGTTATAACCACCGTCAGTAGTTATAAGTAAATCGGAACCATAAGCGAATCCCTTTTGAAAATTAATGAAAAAAAGTTTGAAGTCTCCATAAGAAGAGATGACACTTTCTTGCCAGGAATTTCCTCCGTCCGAAGAAAAAATAATTTTATTATCTGCTACTGAATAAACATACATTTCATTTAATGCAAAAATATGATTGATATCTAGACTTGATGTTGAAGGATGAACCAATGACCAGCTCATCCCGCCATCTGAAGTTTTATAAATTCGCTCATCCTCTCCGGCTATATAACCTATTGATTCAGTTGGAAAAGACATTGTAACAAGATCATAAGGTAAATCACACCATAATGTATCCCAGGTTTCACCTGAATCATCACTTTTTAAAATAAATGAAACCGAATCTGAAATAATTCCATAATTAAAAGCATTCCAGCTACTCCCCAGAGCTAGTATTCTACCACTATTAAGTTTTTGAAATTGATGTATATCACCATATAGCTCCTCCCATTGATAAAGGCTGTCACCAGCAAGAAAAGTGGGAGTATTATAAGTATATCTCCAGTTATTAAAAAAATTATCAAGTTTTTTTATTCCATCATAAACTGATTTTATTATTTGACTAAGTGAAATCGGAAGAAAAGTTCGTGCATCTGACATTGAAACCTGGGCTTCATTCCATGTGTTGCCGCCATCCGTTGTGTAAATGAATGGTTCGCTACTATTCAGATAAATATTATTCGATGCAAATGCGAATCCATTTAAAGTATTAATAAATTTTAACTCCTCAATTGATTGTTCAGCATAGTATTTAATGATTTCCCAAGTAATCCCTCCGTCACTTGTTGTTAGAATATCACCGGCCTTGTTTACACAGTAACCTTTGTATTCATCAAGAAATATTAAATCATTGATTTGGTCTGTTGGAATGTCGGGATAAACAAGATCCCATTGCGACTTAATTTGCGAGGATGAAAGAAAAATTATAACAAGAAAGTAAATGAATTTATTCATTACAAACTCCTATAGAATTTCAATTCAAAGCTAAGGTTATTTCTTATTAGATTAAATAAAAAAGGCGAGTGATTTGCTCGCCTTTGTTAACCGAATCAATAATTATCATTTACAAAATAAACTTACTCAAATCCCTGTCTTTTACAATTTTATCACAATTTTATCAAGTTTTTCTTTGACAAATTTTGCTGTGATGTTAATTGTTTCGGTCGGGATTTTATCCGGCACATCAAAAAGAATTTCATCAAGAAGTGTAGTTAGAATTGTATGAAGTCTTCGTGCACCAATATTTTCTACAGCTTCGTTAACTTCAGTTGCGATACGAGCAATTTCTCTTATTCCATCATCGGTAAAGTGTAATTTAACTCCCTCAGTTTCCAAGAGAGCAGAATACTGTTTCAGCAATGCATTTTGCGGTGTCGTTAATATCTGAACAAAGTCTTCTTCAGTTAAACTTCTCAGTTCTACACGAATTGGAAATCTTCCCTGCAGTTCAGGAATGAGGTCTGAAGGTTTCGCAACGTGAAATGCACCCGAAGCAATGAAGAGAACGTGATCGGTTCTTACAACTCCGTACTTTGTATTTACGTTTGTTCCTTCAACAATTGGAAGAAGATCTCTCTGCACACCTTC
>JALONF010000048.1 GCA_025455085.1 Ignavibacteriaceae bacterium | reverse complement strand
CAACTCACTGCCAAACGCAAAAATATTAGTCGCCAATGGTGCTAATGTTAATATTAATGCAAATGATGGGATGACTCCTTTCCTGCAGGCAACACTTGGTGTTTCATCTGGCAAAGTATCAATTGAATTGTGCGACCTCCTGAGAAAAAATGGAGCAAAAATTAATGCTTCTGTAACGAAAAAAAGTGTAATGGGTTGGACTGCACTTCATTATGCAGCTATAAATGGTGATGCTGAACTAGTTAAATATTTAATTAAATATGAAAAAGGCCGGAGCCAAGGAATAAAAAAATTGCTTCTCGAACAATTTTACAATTCATATATTTGCTCCCAAAATTGTTAAACAAAACAGAGGAAAAAGTAATGAAAACGAAATTTGCAATGGTGTTATTTGTAATAATATCCCTATCGACAGTAAAAGCTCAGAGCAGTGGACCGGGATTAGGTCTGATCGTTGGCGAACCAACCGGAATCAGTTTTAAATATTGGACAAGCAGTACTACTGCATTCGATGCTGCACTTGCATGGTCATTTATCGATGAAGGTGCTTTTCATATCCACGGTGATTATCTTTTCCACAATATGCGGCTGATATCTGTCCCCGAAGGAACACTGCCTTTCTATTATGGAATTGGAGCGAGAATAAAAACAGCAAACGACACGAAACTTGGTGTACGTGTTCCGCTGGGATTAGCTTATCTTTTTAGTAATACACCTATTGATATTTTTCTAGAAATTGTTCCCATCCTAGATCTTACGCCGAAGACTGACTTTAGCATAAATGCAGCAATTGGTGCAAGATATTTTTTTAATTAGTTAATCCTTGAATCATTATTCATTCAATAAAAGTTAAAGGATGCTTAATGCTATACGTAATAAGGAATTAGCATTACTGGATTTAATAATGCAACTCAAGAGTTTACTTCAATTTTGATTGACAATATTGCTACAGGTACTGCAGTAGCACAAGGCAAATATGATGAATTTACAAAATCTATTACTCTAAATAATACTATGGTCGATCCTATGTCAAAGCAAGAAATGAATTTCAGAGAGGAATTAAAATCTTTAGATGATGATCATAAATTGCTTGAAATGTTTGTGGTCTATGATGGCCAAGAATTTAGATATATGGAGATTGAATTTTTCAGACAATAGAAGAAAATCAAAGCTAATGTTTAGATTTGTGATAGTGAAATGAAATTTCCTGACGAATGAATAAAGACCTGAGAATAAAAGTCAAATCGAAATTCAACTTTTATCCCGTCACAAAGGAGAACTGGAAGGATTTCGAGGACTTGTTTGGTGAAAAAGGAGCTTGTGCGGGATGCTGGTGTATGTATTGGAGAATGAAAAGAAAAGATTACGATAATTTACGGGGTACTGGTACTAAAAAGAAGATGAAAAGTCTTGTTAATAAAGGAACTGTTCCAGGCATTCTCGCGTATGATAATGATAAACCAATTGGATGGTGTTCAGTTGCTCCAAGAGAAGATTTTCCAGTATTGGAGAATTCAAGAGTGATGAAAAGAATTGATAATAAACCAGTATGGTCAGTAGTCTGTTTTTTCATCAAAAGAGATTATCGAAGAAAAGGTTTGAGTGTTGAATTGTTGAACGCGTCCAAAGTATTTGTGAAAATGAACGATGGAAAAATAATTGAAGGCTATCCGGTGGAACCGAAAGCAGCAAAAAGCCCGGATGTTTTTGTTTGGACAGGATTGGCTTCAGCTTTTAGGCAAGCTGGTTTTAAAGAAATAATACGAAGGTCGGAAACTAGACCTATCATGAGATATTCAATTAAATAAAATAAACTTGGAGTAATGAATGGCTAAGAAAAAGTTTGAAAAAAATCTTTTATGTATCGGTGCAGGCTATGTTGGCGGACCAACAATGGCAATGATTGCCTACAAATGTCCACAATATAAAGTAACAGTTGTAGATGTTAATCCGGAAAAAATAGCTGCGTGGCAAACGGATAATTTGCCAATTTATGAACCTGGTTTGCTGGAACTGGTTAAAACGTGCAGGGGAAAAAATCTTTTCTTCTCAACCGATGTGGACAAAGGAATTAGAGAATCTGAAATCATTTTTATATCTGTCAATACACCCACAAAAACATTTGGTGAAGGTGCCGGTAAAAGCGCCGATCTTCAATACTGGGAGAAGACGGCAAGAGATATTTTGCGGGCAGCAAAATCAGATAAAATTATTGTAGAAAGATCAACCCTTCCCGTGAAGACAGCAATTGCGATGGAAAGAATTTTAAGTCTTAATGATAAGGGATTAAAGTTTGAAGTTGTGTCGAATCCTGAATTTCTTGCCGAAGGTACGGCAATTAAAGACCTTGAAAAGCCTGACAGAGTTTTAATCGGTTCAAAGGAAACGAAAAGTGGCTTAAAAGCACGTAAAGAAATTGTAGATATTTATGCTAACTGGATTCCAAGGGATCGCTTGATAACAAGTAATCAGATGAGTTCTGAGTTGTCGAAGCTTGCTGCAAATTCCTTTTTGGCACAAAGAATCTCTTCAATTAATTCTCTTTCGGCACTTTGTGAAAAAGTGGATGCTGATGTTAAAGAGGTTGCTCACGCTATTGGAAAGGATTCAAGAATTGGTGATAAGTTTCTTAACGCAAGTGTCGGTTTTGGAGGTTCATGTTTCAAGAAAGATATTCTCAATCTAGCTTATTTATGTGAAACTTTTGGATTGCACGAAGCAGCTGCTTATTGGGAAAGTATAGTAAAGATGAATGAATACCAGACCAACCGATTCGTTCAAACCATAACTAAAGCAATGTTCAACACAATTACCCATAAAAGAATTGCTCTTTTTGGATATGCTTTCAAAGCAAACACAAGCGACACAAGAGAAACTGCCGCATTATATGTCACAAGAAAACTTATGATGGAAAAAGCACACGTAGTGATTTCTGATCCGAAGGCAATTAAAAATGCTAAAATTGATCTGAAAGAGTACGGAGATGATATCGAATACCAGGAAGATCCATACAAAGCTGCTAAAGGAGCTCACGCAATTGCAATCATTACAGAATGGGATCTGTATAAAACTTTAGACTACGAAAAGTTATATAGAAATATGCAAAAGCCAGCGTTTATTTTTGACGGAAGAAATATTCTTGATCACGAAAAGCTTTTCAAAATAGGTTTTGAAGTTCATTCAATTGGTAAACCGGCATTGGTACACTTTAAGGAAGATTAATTTACTCGGGGCTCATCGGGATTTTATTTTCTGATGAGCCTTATCATTTCTTTAACCGCTTCATCAATTCCAACAATTACTGCACGCGCAATTATGGAATGCCCTATGCTGACTTCATCAACATCACCGAGCTCTCTGAATATTTTTATGTTCTGATAATTCAAACCATGCCCGGCATTAACACCAAGACCAAGTTTTTTAGCGTGTTTTGCTGCACCTCTTATTCTTTCAAGCTCGTCAAATTGTTCTTCTTCGGTAAGTGCATTTGCAAATACTCCTGTGTGAATTTCGATAAAGTCGGCGCCTACTTCAGCTGATGCATCGATTTGTGGGATATTGGGTTCTGTAAAAATAGATACTGAAATATCAGCATCATTTAATTCTTTTATTGTTTCTCTTATTAAAGTAACATTATCGATAACATTCAGTCCGCCTTCAGTTGTTAACTCCTGCCTTTTCTCTGGAACAAGCGTCGCAAGTTCAGGACCAACATCACAAGCAATCTTAATTATTTCACCTACCGCAGCCATCTCAAAATCAAGTTTTGTTGTAACCAGTTCCCGAAGAAGTCTAACGTCACGTTCATTTATATGTCTCCTGTCTTCTCTTAGGTGAAAAACGATTCCATCAACTCCTGCCTGCTCTGCGATTAATGCCGCAGTTACAGGATCCGGTTGGGTTTCGCCTCTCGCATTTCTTAATGTTGCAACGTGATCAACATTTAAAGTAAATCTCATTTTATCTCCCTAAAAAATTGTTTTGATAATATTAAATAATGAATCAATCCCAACACCATAATCATTAGCCCGATACCTTAAAGTTGAAATTAAATCAATCGTAAACATCACACCCATATGAGTAATAACACAATAATAAATGGAGTTTGTACGGAAAGCAAGTACTCCCAATGCGATACCACCAGCAATTGCACCAAATGTTTCAGGAGCTGGTTTTCCGTTATGCAAAATTACAAAAGGAATCATTTGAATCAGCACTGAGTAATAACCAAATTTTTCCTTAAACCCAAAAAGCATAAATCCACGCCAAATAAATTCCCAGCTGATCATATACAACAACATCCCTGATTCATAAATAATAAATTCTCCCCAGCTAATTCTTGTTGAAAGTAGATGAGGATATTTTGCGACAAAATCCGGTGTAGCTGAAAAAAACCAAATCACCGGAAACATCACCAACAAGAAAACGGCAGATAATGCCAGACCTGTTTTGTAATCACCAAACTGTAGACCATAATTCTTTAAATCTTTCTTGAGAATAAATTTGATGATGATAATGGATAGAATAAAAAAGATGAGGAAATCTCCGATAAACCAGTAGAGATATTCATATAAAAAAACATCGGGATCGTTTTGAAAGTATGGGAAAAAATTGATTCGAAAAAAGTTTCTGGAGGTGTAATACCAGGATATTGTTTGAAAAATAGCAACTGAAAGAAAGATGATTATAACTTTCCTATCCATCTCACGGATGATCTCAATCAGTCGGCTCATTTCTTTTTTTATTCTCTCAAACTTCATCATTAACAATCTTAAGATTTGAAATGTGGCTATGTCAAATATAATTCTGACTTAATTAATTTCACATTAAAAATGCAGAAATCGGCCAGATTTCTAAATTTTCTTGCCTTGACAAAGTTTGTCTATTGAGTTAATTTAGCACTCGCTTTTTTAGAGTGCTAATAAATCAATTAAATAAATTAGGAGTAAAATATGGCAAAATTAAAACTCAATCCATTAGCTGACAGGGTGGTCGTAAAACCAGCTGAAGCTGAAGAAAAAACTAAAGGCGGAATTATTCTTCCTGACACAGCAAAAGAAAAGCCTGTTGAAGGAACAGTCGTAGCAGCAGGACCTGGCAAGGTGGCTGATAATGGTGAAGTCGTAAAGATGGCAGTAAAAGTTGGCGACAAAGTTCTTTACGGTAAATACAGTGGAACTGAAGTTACAATTGATGGCGAAGAATATCTCATTATGCGTGAGAGCGATATCTTCGCAATCGTTCCTTAAAAAATTTTAAATCGATAACAAACAGAGGTAAATAAATATGGCAAAATTAATTGAATATAATACTGAAGCAAGAAGCGGTTTAAAAGCTGGTGTTGATAAACTAGCTAATGCCGTAAAGGTTACATTGGGTCCAAAGGGACGTAATGTAATTCTTGAAAAGAAATTTGGTGCACCAACTGTAACAAAAGATGGTGTTACTGTTGCAAAAGAAATTGAGCTTGAGAACAACATTGAGAATATGGGCGCTCAAATGGTTCGCGAAGTTGCATCTAAAACAAGCGATGTTGCTGGTGACGGAACAACCACTGCAACCGTGCTCGCACAGGCAATATACAGAGAAGGTTTAAAGAACGTAACTGCCGGTGCAAATCCTATGGATTTAAAGAGAGGAATAGACATTGCAGTGACCAAAGTCATTGCATACTTAAAGTCAATCAGCAAAGATGTTGAAGGAAGAAATGAAATTGCACAAGTTGGAGCAATATCTGCAAACAATGATAAATCAATTGGTGACCTGATTGCGGATGCTATGGAAAAAGTTGGTAAGGATGGAGTTATTACAGTTGAAGAAGCAAAAGGAACAGATACTTCTTTAGAAGTAGTTGAAGGTATGCAATTCGATCGTGGTTATCTTTCACCTTACTTCGTCACTGATGCTGAATCAATGGAAGCTGTGCTTGAAGATCCGATGATTCTTATACACGATAAGAAAATTTCAGCAATGAAAGACCTATTGCCAATTTTGGAAAAGATTGCTCAGCAAGGAAGATCTTTGCTTATTATTGCTGAAGACCTCGAAGGTGAAGCATTAGCTACTCTAGTTGTAAACAAGATCCGCGGTACATTGAAAGTTGCCGCAGTTAAAGCTCCAGGATTCGGTGACAGAAGAAAAGCAATGCTTGAAGATATTGCTACATTAACAAATGGAACCGTTATCTCCGAAGAGAGAGGATTCAAGCTGGAAAATGCAACTGTATCTTATTTAGGAACTGCTAAGAAGGTTGTAATCGATAAAGATAACACCACTATAGTTGAAGGTGCAGGAAAAACCGATGATATCAAGAAAAGAATAAATGAGATCAAAGCACAGATTGATAAGACAACATCAGATTACGACAAAGAAAAACTTCAGGAAAGATTAGCTAAACTTTCGGGTGGTGTTGCAGTATTGAAGATCGGTGCATCAACTGAAATTGAGATGAAAGAGAAAAAAGCCCGTGTTGAAGATGCATTGCATGCTACCCGTGCTGCTGTCGAAGAAGGTATCGTAGCTGGCGGCGGTGTTGCTTTAGTTAGAGCAATCAATGTCCTTGATAAAGTTGAAGGTGAAAATCTTGATCAAACAACAGGAGTTAAGATTGTTCAAAAAGCTCTTGAAGAGCCGCTAAAGCAAATTGTAAACAATGCCGGGCTTGAAGGATCAGTTGTATTACAAAAAGTTAAAGAAGGCAAAGATGATTTCGGATTTAATGCACAGACTGAAAAGTACGAGAACCTGATTAAAGCCGGTGTAATAGATCCAACCAAAGTTACAAGAACTGCTTTAGAGAATGCCGCTTCAGTTTCATCCTTACTTATTACCACTGAAGCAGTAGTTTACGAGAAGAAAGAAAAAGAACCACCAATGCCTCCAATGCCTCACGGCGGTGGAATGGGTGATATGTATTAAGCAAATCCCATTTGGGATTAATTAAAGGCGGGTTCATGCCCGCCTTTGTTTTTTTAAACCAATCCGTCTTTGGTCTAAGTTTTGTTGAACCTTAGCACCCGAAATGATGTTAAATCATTATATTCATTAAATATTACTTAAATAAGAACTTAATGCTAAAATTAACCAACCTTACAAAAAAATTCGGCAATTTTACCGCTGTAAATAATATCAATCTTGAAATAAATGCAGGTGATTTTTTCGGATTTTTAGGGCAAAATGGAGCCGGTAAAACCACCACAATCAAAATGATCACAGGCTTATTCGCCCCCACAAACGGAAGTGTTCATATTGGTGGATATGACATTCAAAAAAATCATATAGAAGCTAAAAAACTTATTGGCTATATACCGGACCAGCCTTTCCTTTATGACAAACTAACCGGCAAGGAGTTTCTGTTTTTCTGCGGTGGACTTTATAAAATTGAAAAGAGTAAATTGAAAAATAAAATTGATGAAACAATTGATCAGCTAAAAATTGAGCAATGGGTGAATAAACGAACTGAAGAATATTCTCAAGGTATGAAACAAAGAATCGCTATTGCCTCAGCATTGCTGCACAATCCGAAACTTCTGGTTGTGGATGAACCAATGGTCGGACTCGACCCGCAGAGTGCATTGCTAGTTAAAAATGCTTTAAGGAGGAAAGCTTCTGAAGGTGTTGCGATATTTATGTCAACTCACAGTCTGAACGTTGCTGAAGAAGTTTGCTCTAGAATCGGAATAATCAAAGACGGGCAGATGATATTTGAAGACAAGAAAGAAGTGGTCGAAGAGATTATAGGAACAGATCATCAAAACCTTGAATCGTTATTCCTTCATATGACAAAGTAGATGAGCCTGCTGATTCACATACTAAAATTCAAACTACTCACCTTCATCAAAGTGCAGGGTGACATTAATGTTAAGTCTGCTGTTAAACAAATAAGCTCATCAATAGTATACATCCTCTTTGCCGTTGGCATTTTCTTCTTTACAAGGAATATCGTCACATATTTAATGGAAGATGTGAGAATCGGGATGTTTCTTCTTCACAGATTTATTTTTGTTGTGCTGTTCATTTTCTTTATGACCGTTAACATCGGAAACATCGTTGTTTCATACTCAACATTCTTTAAAACCAGAGAAGTAGGTTTCCTGTTGACAATGCCAATTTCCTTTGCAAAAATATTCCTAATAAAATTTCTCGATAATTTCTTCTATAGTTCTTCAACGCTTTTGTTAATGGTGACTGCTGCCTTAGCAGGTTATACTTCATATTTCGGGCTGCCATGGTACTTTATTCCATTCGCGGTTGTGTTTTTAATACTACCATTTATGTTCATTGCAGGAACCCTGGGTGCTATTACTCTTCTGGTTATTATGAGGTTTGCAGCGACGTTTGGAATTAAAAAAGTCCTCGTTACTATAGCCTCAGTCTATGGCGCAACAATCATTTTATTTTATATATTCAGCAGTCCTGTTCAACTGGTTACAAAGGTGTTTGCATATTTTCCGAACATAGATAACTACTTCGGATTTCTTGAAAGCCCGGCAATTAAACTACTGCCAAACCATTGGGTTGCAGATGCACTATACTGGATTTCTTCTGGAAAGTTTACCGCTGCAGGATGGTATGTTTATCTTCTTATCTTGGTCTCGATTTTGTTCTTCTTGTTTGCCCTTTACCTGGCAAAGAAATGGTTTTACAAAACCTGGCTGGTATTCTTAAATCTTTCAAGTGAACTTTCTGTTAAGAAAAAAAGTAACGGTAAATCAGTTTTCTCCTTTGAGAAAAAATCTTCACTGATGCCGAGGCGTGAAGCTTTGGTAAAGCGCGAACTGTTGTTGTTTATCAGAGAACCCAGCCAGTGGACTCATTTTATTGTTATGCTGTTTCTTATCACCATCTTCATCGTGTCTATTTCTAGCATTGATGTAATGATCTTAAATGCATACAACATCTACCTAAAAACATTAATTTATCTGATAATTTATTTGTTCAATGTTTTCCTGATCGCCTCAATGGCTTTAAGATTTATATTCCCGCTTGTTAGTCTCGAAGGGGAAACAATATGGAAAATCAGAAGCGCCCCTTTGGATTACAAAAAGCTTATGCTCACAAGATTGTTCATTTACTTTTCTGTGATTTTTGTAATAGGACAGCTACTCAATTTCGTGTCGAACTATCAGTTTTCAATTATGTTAACTTTAATTTCCCAGCTGAATACAGCATTCGTTACAATAACACTGGTATCACTAAACTTTGGAATGGGAGCGGCGTACGCAAATTACAAGGAGAAGAACCCAATAAGAGTTGCTTCATCGCAGGGAGCTTCACTCACATTTTTGTTCACAATTATTTATTTGGTATTTCTGATCGTTTTACTATTCGCACCATTAAGTAATTACTTTTATGAGTTTGATAAAAGCAGTCTGGCTTCTCTATCTCAACTGATTTACACCAGTCTAATTCTTGGAACATTTGCTCTTATCGTCTCATATCTCAGCATTTCGAAAGGTGTTAGACATTTCTTAAAGGATATATGATTGTTTTAGGGTTAGGGCTTAATATTTGTCGGGACAGTCCGCCTGAGGCAGAGCGACCTGTCCCTAGGTTTATATAATTTTACCTAACAAAACCTGGCGGCTGAACTGTTAACGAAGGAGTATCATTTTCTTTACTGCCACATAATCACCAGCACGTAATTGATAGAAATACACTCCGCTTGGAAGGCTGTATGCATTTCCGCCGGAGGCGGATCCACTTTTGGCGGAAAATTCAACTTCATATTTTCCATCTGGTTTGTACTCATCAACAAGTGTTGCAACCCCGTTGCCGAGGATGTCGTAAACTTTTAGTGCTACATTACCGCTTACCGGTAACTGATAACTTATCACCGTACATGGGTTGAATGGATTTGGATAGTTCTGCTCAAGACTGAATGTTAACGGTGCAGAAACTTCCACTTCAATTTCCTGTGAATACTCAAAACTACCATCGAAGTCAATTTGCTTTAAGCGGTATGTATATTTTCCTGCTCTGAGTTTTGAATCAGTGTAAGAATATGATTTAGGTTCTGTAGTTGTTCCGAAACCCGGCACGAAACCAATTTCTGAATATTCACATTCGGCAAATTTTCTCTCAATGCTGAATCCGCTGTTATTCGTTTCTGTTGATGTTGTCCAGTTTAGTATTACTTCTTCACCGCTTGAAGTTGCTGTGAATGAAGTTAGCTCTACAGGAATACTTGCTGCGTAACTGCATAATATATTAAGTATATCCATTACTATACTATGAACGAGTCCGGCATTCCAAAAACATATAATGCCCCAATCCTCTTCTTGTTTAAAGAACATTCCTGCATTTGCACCCTTCCAAGTACCCGTATGTCCCCACGGAAACCTACCGTTCATTTCTCCTGATTGATACCATATTAATCCCTGATAGTCACCATAACCAGGTACAGGATATCCTAAATGATCCGACAGTATCAATGCGACTGTTGAACTATCAAGAATTCTGTTTCCATTATATTCTCCCCAATTCATATATGAAATTAGGAAATGCTGCATCTCCATCTTATTTGATCTCAAAAACGCTACAGGAATCGCCGGATACATATGAAAGCAACTCGCTTATGGGTTTATGATCAAGCTCATCCTCTGTATATCCAAGCATGCATTGCAAAGGCTTATTGCTGTAACAGATTGCTCCCTGTTCTGAAATGACCATAATGGGATCGGTAAAGGTTTCTGCAAAGGCGAGAAAACCATTTAAATGGTTCAATGTATTATTGGATTTGTAAAAATTAAAACTGGC
>JALONF010000332.1 GCA_025455085.1 Ignavibacteriaceae bacterium | reverse complement strand
AAGGAAGAAAAAATGTTGAAAACAATTCAACTCTCTATAGTGCTCGTCTTCATTTTATCAATCGGCTCATTCGGACAGCAATTAAAAACACCCCGTCCTAGTCCGGATGCAACAGTAACCCAATTTGTTGGAGTAACTGAAGTAAAAATTGATTATAGCTCTCCGGCAGTAAAAGGAAGAATAATTTGGGGCGAGCTTGTTCCTTTTGGAGAAATCTGGCGTACCGGTGCTAACGAGGCTACTACAATTACATTCAGTGATCCATTAAAAATTAATGGAACTGAATTACCCGCAGGAACTTACGGCATCCACACAATTCCAAGTGAGAGCGAGTGGGAATTTATATTCAGTAAGGATACGAAAATAGACGGCAGCTCGAACTTCGACAAAGAAAAAGAAGTATTACGAATCAAAGCTAAACCCGAAGAACATCACTTTATGGAAAGAATGACTTTTCTTTTTACTGATGTTACAGACAATTCCGTTTCAGTAAATCTTTTATGGGACAAACTAAAAGTTTCTTTTAAAATCGAAACTAATACCCAGGAGCTATTTCTTTCTAAAGCGAGAGAGCAGTTAAGCTGGTCGCCAACATTTCAGGCTGCTCAGTATTGCTTAACTGCCAATACAAATCTTGAAGAGGCATATAAATGGATTGAGGCTTCTTGTCTGATTAATGAAGTTTACTGGAACACAAGAGTCAAGGCTCAAATCCAAAATAAGCTTGGAATGAAGAGTGAATCAATTGCCACTATGGAGAAAGCTATTGCACTTGGTGGTAAAATGGAAAGCGCCCCGTTTGATTTTGATAATATGAAGTCGATGCTTGCTGAGTGGAAGAAGTAACTTCGTTCAGTTTCTGATAAATGATTTGGAAAAGATGACATCCGGCAATTGCCGGATGTCATCTCTATTTTTGGGTAAATAGAATTTTAAACCTTAACCGTGAAAAACTTTTCTTTTATTTGCACTTGCCCTGCACTCATCTGAGCAGCAGTATTCATTTGCAGCTTTACATTCGTGACAAGAAACTATAATTTTATCGCAATCAACATTGTGGCAGTTAATGTAATATGAAGTTGGTTTTCCGCAGAAATGACAATGGGCAATATGCTTTAGCTCTTCTTTAGAATTTGGAATTACCGCTCTTCGCTCATCAAAAACGAACATTCCGCCTTCCCAGTATGTATCAGGATATTTTTTGATGAAATTGACAATTCCCCCATCGAGCTGGTAAACATCACTAAAACCTCTTTCAACCATATAAGCTGAAGCTTTCTCACATCGTATTCCACCTGTGCAGTAAGTAACTACAGTTTTATTTTTATATTCACTTAAATCTTCATCAACAACTTTTTTCCATTCACGGAAATTTTTCATCGGAGGAGTGATTGCATTTTTAAATTTTCCGATTTTACTCTCGTACCAGTTACGTGCATCAACAATCAAAAAGTCTTTTCCGTCCTGATACATTTGTAATAATTCCTCGGGAGAAATTTTCTTCCCTCCGTGTTCAATCGAAACATCTTCCAAATCTCCATGAACAATTTCATTCTTCAATCTGACATGCATTTTTCTAAATGCATGTTCATCAGCATCATCTTCTTTGAACCAGATATCATTGAACTCAGGGTAGCCTGTTAATTGTAATTTATAACTCTTAATATTTTCAATAGTTCCGGAGACAGTTCCGTTCACGCCTTCTCTAGCAAAAAAGATTCTACCTTTAATATCATTTTGCAGACACCACTTAAGGTGCTCATTAACAATCAGGCCGGGATTTTTCACATCTACATATTTGTAGAATAATAAAATTTTATAGCTACTCAACTTCAAGCCGATATTTTTTTATAAAAATAAATTGTGATTAGGAGTCTGTAAATCTAATTTAAAAAATGAAATGAATTGAATTGAGTAAAAGCGGTAGGCCAGTTGAAAACTTTTAAACTTCGTTCAATAACAGGTTTTTATCCTGAGATGTAACTCTTATTAATTTTTTCTCAAACACAACAGAAAAAACGGAACCCTTGCCCTTTTCACTTTGCACCGAAATCTGACCTTTATTAAGAGTAACGTATTCTTTAACTAATGCAAGCCCTAATCCATTACCCTCATACTTCCTGGTCTGGCCTGCATCTTCCTGGGAAAATGGCGTGAAAAGATTCTTCAAATATTTTTCAGCCATTCCTATTCCTGTATCCTCTATCTTCACAACTAATTTATTTTCCTCATAATCATCAATAGTAACTTTAACATGTCCACGTTGAGTATATTTAACCGCATTACCAATAAGATTTTGGAACACCTGCCCAATTGTATATCTATCGGCCGATATATCTGCACTGGATGAGTTGTTACTAAAAAATATTTCCAAACTTTTTTCTTTACAAAGAGTGGTAAATTCTTGAGTAAGATTTTTTAAGTCTGTTGCCAGGTTGAATTTTTCAAACTTGGCTTTATAATTACCACTCTGCACGGCTGACATTGATAATATCATATCAATTGTTCTGTGGAGCCTCTTGCCGGCATTATCAACGGCATGCAGAATTGAAACAAGTTCTGAATCCTTTTTCCCGATCTCATCAGCAATAATTGGAATTGATGGCAGAATAACATTAAGCGGAGTTCTGATTTCATGCGACATTTGAGCGAGAAAAGCACTTTTAAGCCTGTCAGATTCTTTTGCTTTATCTAATGCCAGTTCGAGTTCAGCCTGCACTTTTTTAATTTCAGTAATATCAAGAACCTGTAAAAGCGTATTTAATGGTTGTCCATTTTCATCTTTGATTTTTATAGACTTAAGAAGTGCTATTAGTTTACGGCTATTTCGTTTTGTAAGCTTACATTCCAGATCAAGGCTGTCACTTTCCATAATCATTTGATAAGTTGATCTTATACCCCCAATTGAATTGCCTTCAAAAAAATTTTTTATGTTCATTCTAACTAACTCAAGTTCATCGTAACCTGCAGTATTACAAAAAGCTTTATTAGATTTAATAACTTTCCCTTCATTCGATACTATCAACATTCCTATCGGTGCATTTTCAAAAAGGATTTTGAACATCTCCTCTGTTTTCTTT
>JALONF010000047.1 GCA_025455085.1 Ignavibacteriaceae bacterium | reverse complement strand
TGTTACCCTTTGTTTTTACAATATGCTTCTTTATGAATATGAACACTTGAAACCAATTCATCGTGTTATGTATGAAGTTGTCAAGTGGTCAACCGAAAAGGGATATAAGTATGTTGATATCGGAGTTTCGCAGGATACAAAAGCTGCTAACCCGATGACTCCAAGTATGAATCTAATTGATTTCAAAGAAAAGTTTGATGCAAAGACTGTTATGCGTAACACTCTCCGCAAGAAATTATAATTCGCAGTAAGCCAAAAAGATGAGCTCGAAGAAAAAAGTTCTTATAACATTTCTCGGTAACATCAACTACGATACCCGCTGTAAAAATCTTTATGATACCCTGTCCGCCAATAACTTCGATGTTGAGTTTATAGGATTTGATTGGCTAACAGATGGATTTATTGAGTCACATGGTGATATTTCCATCTTCAAACTAAAAAAAGGATTTTTCTCAATCCCCTTTTACTTGAAATTCATCTGGCATATAAAAGTAAAATTAATTACCACCAAATCATCAATAATTTTTTCCGAAGATATTTATACACTTCCTTTTGCTGTAATATTTGGCAAGCTTATAAGAGCAAAGATTTTTTATGATTCCCGGGAGCTATTCGGATACCTTGCAGGATTAAAAGATAAAAAGTTAAAGCAGCTTTTCTGGAAGTGGACGGAAAAGGTTTTTATTAAAAAAACTGACCACGTAATGGTCACCGGGCCAATGGATGGCGAGTTTCTGAAAAAAGAATATGGAATAAATAATATTATTTTACTTCGGAATTTACCCAGATATTATAAAACCGAATTCAAGCTTGATCTTCATTCACATCTTAGAATTCAAAAATCAAAAAAAATAATTCTCTACCAGGGGGTTCTGCTTAAGGGACGTGGTATTGAAAAAGTTTTTTCTGTATTGAATGAATTACCTGATCACGTTTTTGTAATTGCCGGTGGCGGAGAGTACGAAGAGTATTACCAAAAACTAGCCGCCGAAATGAAGTTAACGGACAGGGTTTTCTTTTTCGGCAAACTCACGCAAGAAGAGTTACCAAAAATTACAGCATCAGCAGATGTCGGAGTTGCGTTAATTGAAAACCTCAGCACAAGCTACTACTATGCTTTGCCGAATAAATTGTTCGAATATATTATGGCTGATGTTCCTGTAATTGTAAGCAACCTTCCACAGATGAAAGAAATTATTGATAAGTATGATGTGGGTTATGTTGTTGAGTTTGAGAATAAAGACGAACTGATTTCTTCAATAAAAAAGTTGACCGAGGATGAAAGTCTTTACGAAAGTAAAAAGGAAAACTGCCGCATTGCTTCTCAGGAATTGAATTGGGAGAAGGAAGTAACTAACCTACTACAATCCTTTAAGGACTAAAATGCTTTTGTCATTCCTGCCCCGTTTTTCAACGGGATAAACTTCAGCAGGAATCTAAAATTGTATACTGATTATGGATTCCCACTTTCGTGAGAATGACACACTTTGAAGTTAATTCTTCTTATAAACGCAGATGATATGAACAGGCTTATTGTAAATCCAATTTGCAAACTTATCTTTTAACGTCCACAACCAGAAAGGAAAGAACTTTAGTATAACGTGAGTTCTTAAAAAAAGAAGTGCTTTATTCCCGAACGTTGAGTAATTAAAACTTTGAAGATCATTTCCTGAATACAAATTCTCAAGTTTTTTTTCATCGAAGGAATGAATGTGCGCATTGGCTGGTGTTTTTTGATTACAGTGTATGCAAAGGTAATAAATTAATTTTTCCTTGTAGGGAGTCGTGATGATGAGACTTCCGCCCTTTTTCACAACACGGAACAATTCTTTAACAAATGCAGTTGGATCAAAAACGTGCTCAATTATCTCTGAAGCAATCACACAATCGAAAGCATTATCTTTGAACGGAAGGTGAAATGAATCTGCAGCAATTCCCGAGTGATTTTCATTCTGATATATTTTTTTTGTTATCGCAGGATTCGTAACAGAAATATCCATCGAGACAACTGACTTCCCTTTTGGAAGAAATTCTTTTGCAACCCAGCCGTTGCCGCAGCCAACATCGAGAATCGAATTAACATTTTTCGGAATTTTTGAGATGATGTATTCTCTTACACGTCTTTCGTCGTGTGCAGTTGCACCTTTCCGCTCCTCGAAATAATCAAATTCGACTGCGTCCTTTTTGTAATGATCTATGTAGTTGAAGTTGCTCAAGTGTCTAATTCTGTGAAAAAATACGTTCAAAGATATTAAAAAAGCCGGAAGCTGTCTATCTAAATTGAATCTTAAAAAGTAATTTATTACGTTTGAGCTAACAAAACAGGTATTGGTAGCTATGAGCACCCTAAAATATTTTTCCTGCATTGTTCTCCTTGCACTCACTTCAAGAATTTATTCTCAGGATAAGAGTATTTTTATCTTTGATCCAATTCAGGTGTCTTCAAGTTTTCAAAATTCATTTAGTGAATTATCAGGTGATGAGATTTTTGTGGATAATTCTATCAATAGTAAAATTTTCGAATATGATGCATTATTTCTCTTCATCGGATACCAATATGCCCTTAACCAGACTGAAGGAGAATTGTTAATTGATTATCTAGAAACTCGGAGACCTATTTATGTATTCGCAAAACTCTGGTATCAACCAACATTCGAAGTGTCTTTCTGGAATTTTATTGGAATAGAGTGGTATGCTGAACTACCTCTTTATGTTTTAGTAGATTCTGTGATTGGAACTAATACATCCTTTTCCTCTGGTGTAAATATAGATACAAGTTTTTGGAGTTCTCAAATTCCCGGAGCTCAGGGAAATATCAATACACTTCTTAAGGGAATTGGTTCACCAATGGATATTGATGTAGCGTATATCTCAGGTTATGATTCAATTAATGTTTTAGTAGATCAATTTCATCAAATATATCATACCGAATTTCTCAAAAGAGTAATTACACAATTTGGCTTGAATTTGAGATCAACCCCTATTCACTTCTTTCCACCAGTTGATACAGCCTGGATATTCGGAGGATGCACTGGTCCGGATTTAATTTCGCACAACTTAGTGAGCACACCAACAATAGACAGCATAACAATTGAGCCGGGACCCAGTTCATATTTCTTTTATTATGATTCACTTCGCACTCAAATACCAGTAGATAAATTTTATTTCATTGTGGAAGATTCACTCAATCAGTACGACTATGAGCTATGGTTTCATCCGAAATCCTGGCCGCCTTTTGATCCTGTGCAAATTATGTTCGATTCTGTATTTTATTTCCAGCAGAATTTATTTGACATACAGTTATTAGTAAAACTTAATAACAATCCAATAGATTCGTTATCTCAATTGTTCAGGGCAGACTGGGGACTGGGAGTTGAAGAAAATGGAGAACCACCATTTGATTTCTCGCTTTCCCAAAACTACCCCAACCCGTTTAACCCTTCAACAAATATCGAATTTCGGATTGCGGATTTCGGATTTGTGAGTTTAAAGATTTATGATGTTTTGGGAAATGAAATCGCAACCTTGGTTAACGAAGAAAAACAACCCGGCATTTACGAGGTTAAGTTCAGTATTCATTCCGACGAAGGTCGGAATCTTTCCAGTGGAAAATATTTCTATCAGCTCAAAGTAAGAGGTCCTGAAATAAATTCAGGACAAGGATTCATCGAAACTAAAAAAATGGTGTTAATGAAATGAAAACCATAAAATATTTCACCTGCATCGTTCTCTTTTCAATCCAAACTTTATCTGCCCAAAACTTTTGGCAGCAAACAAATGGACCTTGTGGTGTTCCAACAGTTTATGATTTTCTACTATATTATGATAGTACAATTTTTCTTGGTACAAGTGAAGGTATAATTAGATCAACAGATAATGGAGAAAGCTGGATTAGAATTGAAGAACCATACTTAAATTCACAGATAAAGTGTATTGCACAAGATAAATTAGGCGTTTTGTACGCTGGAAGTTTAGGTATTTATCCATCCGGTCTGAAGTTACTATTAAAATCAACGGATGAAGGTAACACATGGAATATTCTTGACGATGATCACGATGCAGAAATAAGATATATTTTTATTTCTTACAGGGATACCATATTATTAGGAAGTTGGGATATGGGTGTAATCCGGACATTTGATGGTGGAGTTACATGGAGCAGAGTAAATAATGGTAATATCTATAACGGAATATATGAAATAATACAACTTGATGATGGAAGTGTTTTAGCTGGTTCTGCTGGTGGTGGTGTATTCAAAACTACTAACTGGGGTGATTCGTGGGTACCTTCAAATACCGGTCTCCCAGCTAATTCTCAAGGATATAGATTTGCAAAATCATTTTGTAAAACAGCACCAGGTTGTATACTTGTTGGAACTCAAGTTGCTATTTATTATTCTACAGATTACGGTGATACTTGGAATTTCAAAAGTACTGGCCTTACTAATAAAGAAATAAACCGAATTGTAAAAGATGAAAACGGAACTCTTTATGCAGGAACCGATATGGGTAACGGTGTTTATTATTCAACTAATGGAGGTGATTATTGGAATCATCTCAATCTAAACATTACTACTTATGCATTAGGATGGGATTCTGATGCAAGACTTTATGCTGGTGGATTATCTGCTGGGTTGTATAGGTTTGAACTCGAGGATTCGTCCTGGACGCGTATAATTGATCAAGGTTATAACCCAGTAGAAGTAAATCACTTGTGGATTACAAATGGTGGGAACTTGATAGCAGGCACCCATTGGTGGGGTCTTAAATATTCATCGAATAATGGATCAGCATGGAAAACAATATATGCCCCTGAGGGATTTTATGCAATTGAGACTATTAATGAAAATATTTTTATAGGAGGAGGTACTGAGAACATCTACGTTAGTAATGATACTGGCAAAGTATGGACGGCAACAGGAAATTTTAAGACTTTATCAATGTACTATGAATCTATCAGTCAAGCAGTTTACGTAGGAACTATAAAGAGTTATCCTGATTCCTGCAACATTTATAGATCAAATGATTTTGGTCAGAGTTGGGAACTTATCTACAATTTTCCACATTTAGCTGAAGTTCAATTTGTCAAACAAATAATTGTAACTAAAACACACCACATCATTCTTGCAGATGTTGGCTACTCAAGTCAGTATGGTAGTACAAATAAATTCTATAGATCTTCAGATTTTGGTCAATCTTGGGAAATTATTATGCAAGACGAGTATTTTACTCAAATATTAGAAGATGATTCGTTAAATGTATACGCTCTCTTAGGTATAGATGGAAACAAATTAATTATTTCAGAAGATGAAGGAAAAACCTGGATTACAAAAGCCATCCCTCAAACGAAATGCATAGCTTCGGATAACAGAGGAAGACTATTCCGATTTTATAGTAATCAGATTTGGTACTCCATTGATAAAGGTAGTGCGTGGATTGAAGTTGACAACTCTGGATTAGGTTATATTGGAATAGATGATGCAGTAATTGATCTGAATAATAGAATTTATTTAGCCACTAATGAAGGAGTTTATTTCGGTGAAGCAGATAGTATAGTTGTTTCAGTTGAAGAGAATGAACCATTAACAAATTTTTACCTTTCCCAAAACTACCCCAACCCGTTTAATCCGAGCACGGTAATCAGTTATCGGTTACCGGTAAGCGGTATGGTTATGCTAAAAGTTTATGATGTTTTAGGAAATGAAATCGCAACCTTGGTTAATGAAGAAAAACATCCCGGCACTTACGAAGTTGAGTTTTCACCGGAATCTAGTATCAAGCATCCAGCATCAGGAATTTACTTCTATCAGCTTCGTGCCTGTGATTATACAGAGACAAAAAAGATGGTGTTAATAAAGTAATAACTTTAGGAGTTAAAAATGAAATCCAAGTTTCCTAATATTATTTTTCTGCTATTCATAATTTTATCGAATACGATACTGTCACAAATTGAACTGAGAAACTTTGATCTTACCACAACAACGAGTCCTAAAAAAATCCTTAATCATCAAACCAATTCGCAAATAGATGCTTCAATAGCATATGGATTTTTATACCCAACAAACACATTCATTTCAATGCCTATTCCTGAGGGAACACCGTTTACTTATTTAGGTAACCATACTTTCACAGGTTATCCCTCAAATATGTGCAAGGGTGGTGATGGTAAATACTACTTTATTGAATATTTTTATATACCACCGATACCTGACCCGTTGCTTTATGAGTTCAGACCATTAAATGATACCATGTTGACACTTATTGGTAGTGTATCCGGTCTAGGTACTGATGACCCACGCGGGATGGCATTCAATCCGAGAGATAACACCTACTATATCACAACAGGTTATGCATTATATTCTTTTGATTTGAGTACAAGAACTGCAACTCTCATTGGTAATTTTGGATTAACTGAAGGTCTTATTAGCGATATATGCTTCAATAATGCTGGTGTTTGTTTTGGGATTAAGATCGGAGATTGGAATTCGAATTCATATTATGCTTACACAATCGATATAACAACTGCAGTACCCACACTTCTAGGTCCACTAGGATACAATGCTGTATGGTCGCAGGGTTTGAGTTATGATTATGAAACAAACACTTTATATATAAGTGCAATCGATCATCAAACGCATCACGGTCAGCTACGGATAATGGATCAAATAACAGGCTTGACCACAATCGTAGTTGACTGGGGAGAGAATCTTCTTGTTCTACCCTTTGAGATTGATTCAAATCCTGGAATCCTCTGTCAAATCGGAGCACCATCCAATCCAAATCCTGCTAATGGCGCAACCGATATAGCGATAACTGATGAGATTATATCTTGGACAAATGGAAACGAAACCACAGATGTGGAAGTATGGTTCGGTGAAACCGGAAGCGTTGCTAAAGTTTATGATGGGATTGAGATTTCATCATGGGCAATAGATACACTTAGTTATTCAACCAGTTATACTTGGAGAATCATTTGCAAAAATGATACTTGTACTACTGCTGGTCCCTATTGGACTTTTCTAACAGAGTCTGACTCGACAGTTATATTCTATGATCCTTTTAATAACTTAAATTGTTGGACGCCCATTGGTCCGCAAGGTATCGAAAATTGGCTCATCAGTAATACTAACAATGCTGGTGGTTCGCCAATTTCTGAAGTTAACCTGAAAGGTTTGGATTATAATGCGTTTAATGGTCTTAGTCAATTAATCTCTTGTCCAATTACCGATGACTCATATCATTATTTTGTCAGACTAAAGCATATGCTTGATATTTATGCAGGTTCCAGTTGGCAGTATATTGGGCTTGCAGTTTCATACGATGGAGGAGTCACAAAACAGATACTTTGGCAAAGTCCAATATCAGGAAACATGGGGCCAGAGGAAATCGAAACAGAATTTTACCCCTCGTCTAACACTTTTCAAATGATACTGTATTTTAATGGTTATTCAATTCAAATTGAAAATTGGTTTGTGGACGATCTGATATTAATCGATGATTGTATGGAATGTTTTCCCCCTCCAGCTCCGAGTAATCTGTTATCATTTCATTACTATAATCCTAGAAGAGTACTTATATATTGGCAGGACAACTCTTGGAATGAAGAGGGATTTAAAGTTTTTCGAAAAAATGGATTTCCAAATGATACAACCCAATATCAACTGATTGGTACTGTAACACAAAATCATCAAAATTATTGGGATTACAATATAATTATTGATTCAACTTACACTTACCGGGTCTTGGCATATAATCAATACGGAAATTCGGATACAAGCACCACTACAACAATTACAATACCTGTTCCTGTAGAATTAACTTCTTTCTCGGCTGCTTCAAATAATGATCAAGTATCACTCAATTGGTCAACTGCAACCGAGCTAAATAATCATATTTTCGAAATAGAAAGAAAAATGGAAAAGCAGGAGTTTTATACAATAGGATTTGTTCAAGGGAATGGCACGACAACTGAAGTTCATAATTATACGTACACCGATAAAAATGTTGAAAGAGGGAAATACTTCTATAGATTAAAACAAATAGATTATCAAGGAACATATCAATATTCTAATGAAATAGAGGTTGACGTTCTAGGAATTCTTAAATTTAATTTATCCCAAAATTACCCCAACCCATTTAATCCAAACACGGTGATTAGTTACCAGTTACCAGTAACCAGTAATGTCACATTAAAAGTTTATGATGTTTTGGGAAATGAAATCGCAACTTTGGTTAACGAAGAAAAACAACCCGGCACTTATGAAGTTGAATTCAATACATCTTCCATCAAAGATCTTCCGTCTTCCGGAATCTACTTCTATCAGCTTCGTGCCGGTGATTATATAGAGACGAAAAAAATGGTGTTAATGAAATGAGAAGTTTAATTATCATCACAAGTATTGTTCTCTTCTCGATCCAATCTTTATATACCCAAAATTTTTGGGAATCGACCAGTGGTCCTTATGGACCAGGATATGTAAGTGCTATTGAAGCAAAATCAAATGGGATGATTTACGTAGCCATCGATGATGTAGGATTATATCGTTCATTGGATAATGGACTATCCTTCGAATATACAAGTAACGTCCTATCAAACACTTCAATTTGTTCTATTTCAATTGATCCAGATGGTGATATATTCGTCGGCGATCAAAATTGGCCAGGAAAGGGAGTATTTAAATCAACTGATGAAGGAAATTCTTGGTTGTCAATACTTGATCTTCCGATGATCCAAGCAATCGTTATAGACAGTGATCATATCATTTATGTCGCAACAAGATTTGATGGGTTATATCAATCTTCAGATACTGGAAACTCTTGGAACCAAGTTAACTTAAATCCAGTGCTTGGAACGATAATGTCATTAGCATCCAATTTAAGTGGTGATTTATTTATATCGGGATTTGTTGATGGCTGGGCACCACCAAGAACCATGAGATCAACTAATAAAGGAGAATCTTGGGACACTCTCAATATCCCGGTGGAAGGGTACATTTCCAATTTTTCTTTTTCAAATGGTGGATATATTGTAGCTTCCTTTCATCCTTATTTTGATAGTTCAGCATTTTTTATTTCGAATGACAACGGAAATTCGTGGATTCGGAAAAACATAGTGAGATCATATTTTGGCATAAACAATCTTGTTTTTGATAGTCCAAGTAATGCATTTTATGCAGTAGTTTATGACTATAATCACACCTATGATTGGGATATTCTCAAATCAACTGACTACGGAAACACATGGTTGAATACTTCAACTATTATTTACGCTCAACCCGATCTCTTTAGCCTTGTTAGTGACCAGGAGGGGAAACTTTTTGTAGGTGATGTAAATGGATTAAAGTATTCGACAGATTCTGGTTATAATTGGGTTCAGTCCGATAGTGGATTTTTTACTCGCCAAACAAATCATTTAACATTGTTGCCTGGTCATAGAATATATTGTAATACCTGGAATGGTACTTTTAGATACAATAATGAAATTCCTATTTGGCAAAAAGATTCAGTATTTGCTGGTTCATTTCTTATTTCTAATACAAATAACTATTTCCTCTCTAATGGGATAATCAGAAAATCTAATAATAATGGTATTACTTGGTCAATTGTATTTGACCCTAAAATCTACGGATTTTATTCTTTTACTACTGAATTATCAAAATTGTCTAATGGCTACCTTTTTTCAGGAGGAACAATCTATGGAGGTGTGCATGGTACTGGATTTTCACAAATCTGGAGATCTACAGATGAAGGATTAACGTGGATCACTGTCTACGGTCATGGTAATGATGACATAATTTATACTATAACAAATACGCCTAATGATATTCTATTAGCTGGCAGCGGTAGTAGTGGTGATGGAATTGTCCGATCGACAGATTCTGGCAATACGTGGAATCCCGTAACTGATGGATTACCTTCAGATGTGCATTGTTTTGTGATCAGAGCTAAATCTGATGGAAAAATATTTGCTGGCACTTATGATAACGGAATATTCAGGTCAACAAATAATGGGGACTATTGGGAGAGTATAAATAACGGATTAAATACTACAAAAATTACATCTATTGCAATAAATTCAATTGGGAAAATTTATATAGGTACACCTAATGGCGTATTTGTATCGACTGATAATGGAGATAATTGGTCAATACGTAATAATGGCTTAATAGATTTTGAAGTAAATTCACTTTTATGTGATTCCTCAGATTATTTATATGTTGCGACAAATGGCTGTGGTGTTTTCCGAAGCATTTTTCCAACTACCTCTGTAGATGAACTTCAAAATAATATTGAATTATTTTACCTTTCTCAAAACTACCCTAACCCATTCAATCCATCAACGAAAATAAAATTTGAGATTCCGTCAGTCACTCTTCGACAAGCTCAGAGTGACAATTGGGTTACTCTAAAAGTCTATGATGTTTTGGGAAATGAAATTGCAACTCTGGTAGACGAAGAAAAACAACCCGGAGTTTACGAAGTTGAATTCTCCGCCAAA
>JALONF010000046.1 GCA_025455085.1 Ignavibacteriaceae bacterium | reverse complement strand
AACTTTGCACCAATTGCAGCGATGGCTTTATTCGGCGGCGCTTACTTTAATAAAAAGTGGGCAGCGTTTCTGGTTCCGTTAGCAGCAATGTTTGTCACTGATTTGATTCTCGGTTTTCACCAGACTATGTGGGCAGTGTATCTCAGTTTTGCGTTGATAGTAGTGCTGGGAATGACGATGTTAAAAGAGAAGAAAGTTGGCAACATCTTCTTTGCATCAGTGATCTCTTCTGTAAGTTTCTTTATAATTACAAATTTCGGAACCTGGCTATCCACTCCGCTATATGAGAAAACGGATGCAGGTCTGGCGGCATGCTATACTGCAGCAATTCCATTTTTCCACCAGACACTATTAAGTGATTTGTTTTTTGTCGGCGTTCTTTTTGGATTATATCATCTGGCAAAAGTCAAATTTCCCGTGTTGGCGAAGTCAAAAATTTAAACTTACAAGGCGGCACGTAGCCGCCTTTCTTATCTCCTTATTGAAGTGAAGCCTATACTTATTAACCAGGATTTTGAAGTTCACTCATTGAAAGAGTTTATTTCAATTCTTAGGAGGGAGATTTAGCGGACTTTAAATTATTACTTCTACCCAAAGCATAATTTACAATTCTTTTTAAAGCAAGAGCATAAGTCATTCCGGCATGCTGGGCAGATCTCATAAATCCTGCACCTTCAGTAATATCAGGATTGGGATTTACTTCCAGCACATAAAGTTTGTTATTTTTAGATAACCTCATATCCACCCGTGCATAATCCCGGCACCCCATCACTTTAAAAGCTCTGAAAGCGAGTTCTTTAGCTCTCTTCTCAATATTTTTTGGAAGAGGAGCTGGACAGAGCGGGATTGTTTTGTGATACGATTCGTGATGAGGATCCCACTTCGCCTGAAAGCTTACAATATTGTGAAGATGATCGGGCATTTGAGAAAAATCAATTTCACTGATTGGCAGAACACGCAGTCTTTTATCCCCCATCACCGCAACATTCAATTCCCTGCCTTCAATAAACTCCTCAACAAGTGCCGGCTGATTAAACTGTTTCAGAACATGCTCGATTCTTTTACGAAGCTGTTTTCCATTACTGACGATTGACTCGTTCTCTATCCCTACACTCGCATCTTCAAAAGCAGGCTTCACCAAAAGAGGATATTTTAATCTGTGAGGATATTTGGTTGATTTTACATATACAATAAAAAAGTGAGGAATCCTGATGCCCGCCGAATTGAGCAGTCTTTTTGCTAGCACTTTATTCTGGCAGTTAGCCAGGCCCATCGCAGGAGCTCCTGTATAAGGAATCCCCAGCAATTCATAAAGACCAACAATATTCATTTCTAACCGCGGATTATCCTTGTAAATTTCGATTAAATTGAATATTACGTCTGGTTTTTCCTCGGTCAGGTGCTTTAAGAGCAAGTTTATATCATCTTTAATATTCAATGAATAAGCATTAAATCCAATGCTCTTAAGTTTCGCGACGACATAGTCATACTCTTCCATAGGAGTCGTTTTGTCAACCTCAAAATAAGTCTTGAACTCAAGATCCATAACCTCTGTGTCAGAAGTCTTTTTATACATTTCAGGATCAGACTCGTTATAAAGGACAGCAACTTTAACTTTGGGTCTTCTCATGCCTCAAATTTAAAGATATTTTTTTTGTAATTGAAGAAATAATGATGACTAATTCATCCCGATTAATTACATTTGAGCCCTTAATAATTTATATCATGAGCTTTTATCCTCAACCAAATAAATACCAGTGCGGACCCTTTGCATTAAAGTATGCTCTAGTAATGCTTGGAATTTTTGCGAGCGAAAAATCAATCGGCAAAAGAGCAGGCAGCACATGGTGGTCAGGCACAGATGAAATTGGACTCGCACGTGCAGCCAAAGCTTATAATTGCCGCCTGAAGTACTTCCGAAGAGAAACTGGCATTGATGCTGTCAAAGTTTTAATCCAGCATTTAAAGAAGGGTTATCCTTGCATACTCAGTGTTGATAACTGGGAACACTGGTTTACTGTTATCAACTGGCAGCAGGGAAAATTCATTTTGATTGACAGCTCAAAGGATAAAGTAATTAATATCAATTCAGCCAGTCAGCTTATCAAGAGATGGAAATTTGTTGATCCCGAAGATGAATTTACCAGCTTTGATGGTTATGCTCTTATACCAAATTTCAAAATTAGAACAAGAGCAAAGTTCACTCTCTCGAAAGCTAGATACGTAATGCACAAAAAGAACAATGAACTTGCAAAACACTGGGATACTTATTTCAATGATCTAATTTCTATCTGCAAACCAAGAACCGCAACCTCCATACACACAATTTCCTTCGGAGAGTTTTTAAGACGATATGAAAGAATGATAATACAGGAGATCGCTTACTGGCATGGTGTTCCATCTTATAATGAACTAAGAAAAGTAATTGTGAAAATGAAGTTCATTGCAGATGTTTATAATCTTATCATTTACATCGAAGAGCATAAAAAAGCTTTAGTTGATATAACCAGTCTATTGATGATGTATGCCTGTGGCAAATACGGCATGGAAAAAATCTATAGTTAATTTTTTTGAGATGATCGATGAAAGAAGTTAAAAGATTCAGGAAACTGCTTAAACCAGAGTCAACTGCACTTTTAATAATTGATATTCAGGATAGAATACTTCCCGTTATCAGCAATTATGAAAGAGTTATTGAATATACTTTGAAACTCATTAAAGGCTTCAAAGTGATTGGGCTGCCAATTTACTACACCGAACAATATCCAAAAGGACTTGGACAAACTTCAAAAGCAATTCTCGATGAATTAAAAGATATAAAACCATTTGATAAAATGTCATTTAGCTGTTCGGGAGCGGGAAATTTATTTGTAGAATTTCGTGAGAAGAATTTGTCGCAGATAGTTATCTGCGGAATTGAATCCCACGTTTGTGTTCAGCAGACAGTTTTGGATTTAATTGAAAACGGCTTCCAGGTTAACCTCGCTGCTGATGCGGTTTCTTCACGGAAAGAAATTGATTATCAAACTGCAATTCAGCGAATGAGACATCACGGTGCAGAAGTTACCACAACCGAATCTGTTCTTTTTGAACTTCTTAATGTTTGCGGAACACCTCAGTTTAAGGAAGTATCAAAGATTGTGAAGTAGAACTGTAATACTTCATAAAAATCTCTAAGAACAAGACACATCTTTTCTACTCTTCATAAATCCACTGTTAAATTTTATGACAGCAAAAAAAAATTGCGATTTGCTCACATTTCTGAAAGGGCATTGTAATTTTTACTATAAAACGCATAAAACAATTCAGTATTTCAGCGGCTTAATAATGAGACAATGGCACAAGGCTTGCCGTATGAAGACGTTAATAAATCAAGTTTTGAAATAATTACACCTGCAGGTGCTTGGATAATATAATATCAAATACTCATCCTATAGTTGAGGAAGCTCTAAAAAATTTTTTTGATAAAGCAGATAAAAAGGATTTTTTAAATAAGCTGAAAGGAGAAATTCCCTCCCGGGATACTGCTAAGAATAGCGGCACCAAAGACCGCATCATTGAGATAAGCACAAGTCCGCAAACCCGCTTCCAGATAGATCAGCTTATTACCTTCGCTGAATCGAAATTACCTGAGGATAAGTTTATTGAGTTTTTAATTTATCTCGGGCAGCATACTATTATCGCAGGTGAAAATCCAATCGCCATAGAAATTCACGACAAGATAATCAGGCTTTGTAGTGATAAAACTGAAATGGCAGATATAACTGCCAACGCACTGCTTGCCCTTGGAGAAATTTACAGCCGCCAGGCTCAATGGGAATTCAGCATTACTTACCTTGATAAATCCATCAAAATTTTCAGGGATGAAAACGATTCTAAAGGGAATATCCACTGCCAGAATATTCTCGGCACTATACACGGCGACCAGGGAAACTTAAACAAAGCAAAAGAGCATTTTGAGAATGCATTGACTGCTTTGCAGGAACTTAAAGATACTTCCCTCATTGGTACAATTGAAATAAATCTTGGCATTATCAATAATATGCAGGGCAACTATAATGAAGCACTTTCTTATTTGAAAAGAGCTCTGCTGAACTTCGAGAAAATCGGTGATCTCAGGAGAGTAGCAGAAATAAAGCAGAACCTGGGAATGGTTTACACAAAAAAGAAGGAATACACGGCGGCAATAAATGAGTTCAACGAAAGTATTGAGCTATCGATCAGATCAAGTTACCTGCAGAATCTAGGGATTGCATACATTAACAAAGCAAGCGTTTATCTGCATCTTTCAGATACTGACCTTGCGGGTGCGTTTGCAGATAAGGCGATGGAAATTGCAAACAAGATAAACGATAAATTATCAATTGCGGAAGTTTATAAGATTAAGGGAGTAATAAGCAGCCAAAAGAACCAGATAGGTGCTGCTGAAAATTCATTACTGACCAGCTACAGATTGAACAAAGATCTTAATAACCAGCTTAATCTTGCTGAGGTTGCTTGCGAACTTGGTATCCTCTTTAAGAAAAAAGGTGAGAATGATAAGGGGAATAAATACCTTAACGAAGCTTTGGGCTACTTTAAGAAAATAGATTCGAAAGCCGATATTTCATACCTTGAAAAGCTGATAAGCGAATAATAATTTCTTCCCAACTCAATCCAATTAGAACAAATTTCAGTTTAGTTTTTTAACTTGAAATAAAAAAAGCCCGCTCATTTTATTGGGCAGGCTCAGTATAACATAATTATTTTTTTAGTATGATAAAGTTGAAAGTATGCTTAATCCAAAAATTGCCATAAAGATTGCGGTTAATATTGCTGCTACAACAAAGTAAACAACTATAAGAATTATTATGCTTACTACTAGGTAACCAACTTTTTTATCCTCTGGTGTCTTCATTAAAGGTGTGAGACCGAGATACATAAGGTATAATCCATACAAACCTAATAGCCCTGCAAGCCATCCGATAGTTGGGAAGATATTTAGTATTCCGGCGATCCAGACTGGTGTCATCGAATAGGCAACAAGCTGAACTGCTCTGCCCATATTCTTAGTTGAGCCAAAGCTTGGAGCCAGTGCGTCAATAACAAAGCCGGTTACGAGTACTGAAAGGAATGCATTGATCAGCTGCACTAAACCCATAGCTATTCCATAGGTAAAAGAAGTAAAACCAAAAATTCCAATCATTCCCCACCCAATGATAACGGCGATTGTTGGAATTAAGGCAAGTGGTAAAACGTAACCTAAAAGAATTTGTTGAATGTTGGGCTCTTCAGCAGATACAGCATCCCACTCGGTCTTAGGAGTTACGATAATGTTTTTTGCTCGTTCTACAAGGTTCATAAGCTACTCCTTTTTATGTTGATGAAATTGAAAGATAATAATTTTTCACTCTGAAATTGGGTTGACTTCTTTCATTGCTTCAAGCTTGCTGATATCTATTTGATCAGCAGCAGATTTAATCACTGCCATCGGAACATTATTACCATTTACAGAAACCATGAATCTGCCAGATACTAATACTTCAATGCTGCCATACTGATCCTGGTTATTATATTTTTCAAAAGCTTTATGACCTTTGTATTTCATCGTCTTTTCATAACCGTTTTCTGTTTCTTTATCGATATCTACCATAGCCCATCCCCAAGCTGCCATACCGGCAATCCCAGTTGCACCGCTCAAATCAGTAATTTCAATATCAATACGCTGAGAATAATCCTCATTGTTATAATCTGCATTTGCTTTTGAAATTGTAAAGCCCATCGCACCGCTTTTTTCACCTTCGGCATTCGTTCTTTTCAAATCACCTATTGCCTCCGGCAGTAATGCCTTCAATTCTCTAAAGTCTACGACCTCATACTTTTTCCCCTCTTCCATATTTTTCTGAGCTTCTTTCATTTTATCCACGAAATTATCTAAATCTTTAATGCCGGTTTTTTCTTCAGATTTTTGTTTTTCGTTTGGCTGGTCGCTCCCTTTACCGCAACCAAAGAGGATGAATACTGCAGACAATAGAAGGATGGAAATAATTTTAGTCATTGTTTTGCCTCCACTTTTATTAAAAACTATTCGTTGGCTTTGATATGTTTTGCCCTCGATATCTTAAATCAGAATAATACCTTTATTAAAAGTAAAATCCTTTTTTATTTAAGCCTGTGAAAACATAGTAAAAATAGGTATTCAAAACAATAGTAAGACAGCTTTTAGACTTAATATCGGTTGTCTAAATTTAAAATGAATATTTAATTCTTGCATAAAATGATGTGCCATACTCACCGTACTGAGTTAACGGTTCACCATCAAAAAATAAGCAGATCAGGTAAAGATCAAGATTGGTTATGATTGAATAGCTTAACGATGGAACTACAACAAAAGATTTATCATCAGGATTAAAAATTCCATAAATAATACTTCTCAGTAAAGGAGTTATATCGTACGCAAATTCCTGATAGATCGACAATCTTGCTGCCGAGAGCATTCCTAATAAAAGTGCTTCTTCCTGGAATAAAAGTGTGTTAGATGATTTTCCATTATTGTTGTAAAGAATTTCTGTATGAATATAAAAAGTATTCTGGAAAGTATAATCACCCGATAATGCAATTGAGACAAGCGGCTTATCCCACGACGAAAGCGATGACTGACCAAACTGCCCATAGATTGAATTTGTATCCGGCTCATTTGGTGCCTGGCTTACAAGAATTTCACCACGAAAACCGGCATCAAGTATATCCCCTGCCCAACTAAAACCAGTCAGCCATTTTTTAAACCGCATTCCAGCTATTAAATTTATATCATAGTCCGATTCATTAAGACTCCATAGACCAGCTAAAATCTGATTTTCAGGATTTTTTGCAGGTTGATAAGTAAAATCCAATTTGGTTACTGGACTTGTGTAGTATTGAACTCTGATTGCATCTGTTGCGGGAAGTTCCTCATAATCAAAATTCAAAACATTCTTTGGATTGAAAAGATCTGTTGGATTCCAAACCCAGCAAGTGCCCCAGGCAACTCTCTGTCTTCCAAGTGTTGCCTGTAAGTTATCTTTAATATATTCAATCCATAAGCGGTCTGCTTCGATATATCCTAAAGACTTTTCTGATTCCCAGAGGATTGCATCGAGCTCAGCAAAATCGTGCTTCGTTTGAATCAGTTCACTAAAGTTAGGAATCCTTTCAACTGATTCACCATAAAAAGCCCTGAACCTTATTTCTAAAGCAGCGGTTAAACTTTCGGTTGCATACCATTTAGTATTCAACCTAAGGTGAATTAGGTTATCATTTAATCGGTCATCAATCCTGGGAATTTTTGAAGTGCTGAATAGATATTTTGCATAGCCGTTATATTCAAATGGAGATAGCTGTGCAAAGGAAATTTTCGCAGTAAATAATAAAATTATAATCAGTTTAGTCTTCATAAAAAGAATTCTGCTTATCACTTACATCCTGTTAAATTATCATCTAATCAAAATTTTTAGGATTTAAGAACAAGGATTAGCGATTTTAGATTTAAGAAGTTAAAAAACATTTAAAATCGCAAATCACCATTCGTTAATCATTAATCTTAAATCATTTCTTAGAAGTCTTTATTACTCATTCAATTATTTTTACTCAATCTGATTTTCAACTCATCTTTCTCAACCGCTCCGTCGTGTAAAGTAATAACACGATGCGCTCTGTCAATCACTCTCTGATCGTGAGTTGAAAATACAAAAGTCATATTAAAATCTTCATTCAGATTTTCCATCAAGTCAAGCAATGAATCTGCAGTTGCTGAATCCAGATTAGCAGTTGGTTCATCGGCAAGTACAAATGACGGTTTTGATGCAAGTGCTCTGGCGACTGCTATTCTCTGTTGCTGACCACCTGAGAGTTCTGATGGCTTGTTATTAACTCTGTCACCTAATCCTACTGCTTCTAATAATTCAATTGCCCTTTTTTCTCTGTCGGTCTTGTTCAATCCTTGCAGCAGCATTATGAACTCAACATTTTCTTTTGCTGTGAATACGGGAATAAGATTGTAAGCTTGAAATACAAACCCGATGTGATGAAGTCTGAAATTAACAAGTTCGTCAGGTTTATAAGTTGATAAATCAACATTGTCAATTACAACACTGCCCGATGTGGGAGTGTCAAGTCCACCCACAATGTTAAGTAAGGTGGTTTTTCCTGAGCCGGAAGGACCAACTATTGCAGTGAATTCTCCGGATTCGATTTCAAGATTAATTTCATTTAATCCTTTAACAGGAACAGCTGTTCCATCATAAATTTTTGTTACTTCATTTATTTGAATCAATGACATGTTATTCTCCTTGTTTTAACCACATAGACACATAAGGTCACATAGTTTTATAATCTTATGTGTTCTATGTTTCTATGTGGTTTAATATATTATTCTTCAGGTAACTCTCTAAAGAATTCGTTCACATAAGTTTTTTGACCTTCTTTAAATAAATTCGCACAATTGAAGTTTATTAAAATTCCCTTTGGCTTTTTAAGCAGCTTCATATAAGTCAGAAGCTGAGCTTCAAAGAACGGAGCTATTGCATCCACAGCCTTAATCTCAACGACGATTGCATCATCAACTAAAATATCACAACGAAGTTCAGCATCTAATTCCAAACCTTTGTAATTGACAGGGACAACAAACTCTGAAACAAAATTCAATTTCCTTAATAATAATTCCTGTTTTAAACATTTATGATAGACACTTTCCAATAATCCAGGCCCCAATGCTTTGTGAACTTCAATAGCAGAACCTATAATCTGGTATGTAAGATCGTTTAAATACTTTTTTGTCATTCTTGCATCCCTTTTATTAACCACATATACACATTAGGTCACATAGTTTTTAAATCTGTTGTGTTCTATGTGCCTATGTGGTTCAATGTTTTTAAAATGTCCTTATCGCTGTTGCTGGTTTCAATTTGATTGCTTTAATAGCAGGATAGATTGCCGAAAAAATTGCTGTCAACAGAATCATAACCGTAATTGATAAATAAAAAGTAACTGGCAAAACAGGATAGAGTATTGTTCCCAATCCCCACTCGGATAATCCTGCTGCGAACGCTGAAAGATTTATACCCGCAAAACCAAAATATGTTATAGTGATGATGGCTAATATCATTCCCACAATTCCACCAACTATTGCCAGTGTTATCGTTTCCAAAATAATCATCCAGAAAACTTTCTTCCTTTTCATCCCGATTGCCATCAGTACACCAAATTCCCTTACTCTTTCAAGAACAGACATAAGCATTGTGTTCGTTATTCCGAATAGCAGTGCGAAAAGAATTACTCCCATAAATATGCTCAACTGAAGTCCTATCATTTCATCCATTAACTTAAGTTCAGGGGCAAGTTCCTTCCAGCTTTTAACTGAAAGATCATCATAGCTCTTTGTCAGATTAGTATAAAGTGAATCAACTTTTTGGTAGGAATTTAATCTCACAACAATTTCATGAAAGATTGGTTGAGAAGCGAGGAGAGAAAGAATATCGCTTTCTTTTATAAAAACCGTAGAGCGATCAAACATTGTAGATTCGGTACGAAAAATTCCTGTAACTCTAAATGCGCCATAGATAATCGATCCATCTAAACCCTGAAAACTTAAAACGACTTTAGACTTCTCTTTTAGACCTAGATTTTCAGCAAGCTTATATCCGAGTAAAATTTGATTTGGAATATTATCCGAAAAATATTTTCCAGCTACAATATTATTGTGAACTGTAGTTACTTTCATTTCATCTTGCGGTTGAATTCCTGTAACTCTGACTCCACCGGAAGATGTTGCTGATGAGATCATACCCTCAATTATAAGTCTTGAGGAAGCACCAGTTACATTTGGCTGAGATTTTATTTCGGATAAAATTTTGATTGATGATGGTATAGTGTCAGTCAAAAGTTTATCATCTTCAAAAGTTTTTGTATGAATTTGAATATGCCCAAGATCCCTGTCAATAGTTGAATTGATTAACGATTCACCCATCCCAAACATGATAGCAGAAGTAAATAATCCGCAAAGTAAACCTACCGCAATAGCAGCGATAATAATAAGACTTCTTCTTTTATTTCTCCAGATATTTCTCCAGGCAAGACTTAGTAACATATCAACCTCTCATTGCTTCCACTGGTTTTATTTTTCTGATAAAGTTTATTGGATACAACCCTGAAACTAAAGCGATTGCAAGAACTGTCCACACCTGAGCAACGAACATCCCGGGATAAATTGCAAACGGAAGAATGGGTTCGAAACCCCACGCAAGAATAGCATCAGCCATTTCTCCTGTTAGAGGAATTGGATTGTTGACAAAATAAATTAAAAGAGGCAGACTCACTAAGGCACCTGTTAATACACCAATAAAAGAAATAAACATTGTTTCAAGAGTCGTAACCAGATAAAGTTTCCATTTTTTCATTCCGACAGAAATTAGAATTCCAAATTCTTTTACGCGCTCAGCTGTCATCATCATAATTGTTCCGAAAATTCCAAATGCAATAACGATGTAGAGAATTCCAAGCATAAT
>JALONF010000331.1 GCA_025455085.1 Ignavibacteriaceae bacterium | reverse complement strand
TTCCTGCCATGCTTTCATCATTTCTGGGTCCATACCCATGTTTTCATCCTGTGCATTGAGAAATGTTAATGATGAGAAAGAAAAGAAAAGAAAAAGAACTAGTAAGTATTTCATAGAGCCTCCGATAAGTTGTTTGTAGATGATTGAATTAGGTAGTTCGAACTTTTATTACAAGCTTTTTTACAGATGAATATTTACCCGACGCAATTCCCGGCATATGAACATCTTTCGGGAAGAATATAGCGAACATTCCTTCTGAAACTTTCGTGAATGATTTATCGCCGGTGTAAAATACAATATCATTTTCTTCTTTATAAGATTCCAATACTTGTTGGTTGCCAAGTGGAGTATATCCCATCAGCTCTTCTCCGCTGATCACGTACTGAACATCAAGATATTTTCGATGTGCTTCGAGCTTTCCTTCGTGTTCTGCTTTTGTTTGATATTCACTCACCAATGCAAAAATATTTTCACCGTCTATCGGATATTTGCCGGGCGGCAGATTTTTCAGATCAGTAGTTTTGATATACTCAAATGATTTGCTTATCCGCTCACTAATATTTTTATAGAGATGTGAGTTTTCAATTTTATCGATTATCATTTAATTCTTCAATATTTGTTTAGGTTGAATTTTGAACAGCAAAAATAAACCGGTCGGCATTAAATCAAAATTTATTAATGATGCTCAGTGCTTAAAATCATATCGCATTCTGTAATTATTTATATTTGAAACAAAAATCGGAGAAAAAATGGCAAAAGATTCATCATTCGATATTGTTTCTGAAATTGATTTCCAGGAAGTAGATAACGCTCTCAACCAGGCAATTAAGGAAATTCATCAAAGATATGATTTGAAGGATTCCGGAACTGAAATGGAGCTTAATAAAAAAGACAAGCTCATAAATCTTAATACAAAAGACGATTACTCGCGTAAGCAATCAATCGATATTCTTCAAACCAGGTTTATTAAAAGAGGGTTGTCTATAAAAGTTATGAAAATGGAAGAACCGGAACCGGCGGCAAGCGGCAGATTGAAGCAAAAAATTTCTTTGCAGAGCGGAATATCAAAAGACAACTCAAAAATAATCACTAAGATGATTAAAGATCTCAAATTGAAAGTTAATGCACAGATAATGGATGAAAGAATTCGGGTACAGGGGGCCAAGAAAGATGACCTGCAGATTGTTATCCAAAAAGTAAAAGAAGTTCAGTTTGTTAATTACCAGTAAATAATTTTGTGAGTTGAAATATTGTGCAAAATATTGTACGTTTATCTGCACAAAAATAAGTAGGAGCCATTATGCATAAAATACAATTAGACCAGGATATTCAACCGCTTTCTGAATTCCGTTCCAAAGTAGCTTTTTACTTTGAAAAAGTTAAGAAGACCAAAAGACCATTAATTATTACTCAGAATGGTAAAAGTACTGCAATCTTATTGGATGTATCAGAGTACCAATCTATGCTTGATATGCTGGAAGTTATAGAGGATGTAAAATTGGCTGAAGCACAGCTCAGTCAGGGGAAAGAAATATCTCATAAAGACTTGAAGAAAAAATTTGCTAAGAAATTGTAATTATGAAAATCTCCTGGTCGCCGCTGGCGGCTGAAAGACTAGAAGACATTTATGAGTATATATCTGTTGATAACAAATTCACAGCTAAAAAAGTAGTTGAGAGAATTTTCAAGAAAGTAGAATCGTTATCAAAGAATCCTGAAAGGGGTAGAAAAGTCCCTGAAACAAATAGAGAGGAAATTCGGGAAGTTTTTGAAGGCGAATACAGAATTATCTATCGCGTTGAATCTAAAAGAGTATCGATCCTAACAATCAGAAATTTTAAACAACTATTGCCAGAAAAGGATATCAAGTAAGAATTAAAGTGAGAAATCAAGAAAGTCCGTCGAGACTTCGTCTCGCCGAGAAGAGTAAAAGGAGCTGATCTGGATTTTCCCGTTCAGTTTGTTAAGTACCAGTAATTAAAATGTTAACAAATGAATCTTACTCTTATAATAAAATAGTAAGAGTACAAACACGTTAAATTATTTTGGAAAATTTAGAATGAAACCACCTTCACAACTTGATTCAGCAAGAGTACTCTACTGGGCTTGGTCTGGGGATAAACCATTTGGGAATATATCAGCTGACCTCAGCTCTGCGATTGATATTTTTGGATTCGCGATTTGTATTATGGATGGCGAATTGTATCGTTTTAGTTGTGATCGCAATTGGAAAGTGCAAAATGATATGGATTTCGAATCGATTGAAGAAGCAATGATGGCTTCCTATCCACAATACCAGAACCAACCTATTCAATGGAAAAAATTTGATGATACTGATATTGATGCGTTAATGTCTGAAAACCAGATGATAAAATTTTATCAGGAAGTGGGTGCGAGGCGAGTCATTCAGAAGATATTTGATCATCTAAGAAAGCATAAATGTACGGGAATGAGTGTTCAATCCATTGCAAAAGATGTTTGGTTATTGTCGATCCTTAAAAAGGATATTCACATTGCTAGCGAAATAGCCAAATCAAATGTAAAGGGTAATCTAGATTCACAAAACAAATAAGGAATAGGGATAGTTCTTCAGTGAATATAAATTGTCTTGCAATAAAAAATAATCCTCGCAAAATTGAAACTAAATTTTTACAGTTTAGTCTAACCAGTCAAATCAAAGCTTGGTTTCAGTTGAGCAAAGCCTGAGAAAAAAGGTAAGCTTAGTTTAGAAGAGTAGATTTTCCATTCAAAGTGTAATCTTCTCACATCTGAAAATAATTACGACGTCTAAAACCTCTTGTGACAGTTATTTACGTCGGTGTTCTACGTAACAATGGCAAATTAAGATTAATAATTAACTTTTGTCAAATTTTTTCCTCCGGCATGGAAATTGAACCGAAAGAAGTATCTGAGAACAAATGATGCATTGTTTCCACTTATGAAAATATTTTTACTGGCTTTTATTGGAGTTTTTACTCTCCTTTCAAATTCCATATCCAACAGCGCACCCGGCGAAAGAAATATTAATTCAAATTACGATACCAATTTCGATTCAGAGAACAATGATTTGCTTGTAAAAAATATTTATGAGCGATGTGACCTCACAGATAAATTAGATTTTAATGTATTTAAACTCGCGATGGATGGCTACAACTCAATCGATGCACCGAATAAAAATCTGCTTTCAATTATAGATTATTCAAAACCATCAAACGAAAAAAGATTTTTTATTATCGATATTGAAAACCATAAACTGCTTTATCAGACATTAGTTGCTCATGGGAAAAAGTCAGGTTTTCTGAACGCAACAAAATTCTCGAATAAGTCTGGTTCACATAAAAGCTGTCTCGGTTTTTTTAGAACAGATAATTCATATTATGGTATCAGAGGATATTCACTGAAGCTTGAAGGACTTGAAGAAGGAATAAATGATAATGCCAGGCAAAGAGGAATTATCATTCACGGGGCAAATTATGTTGATGAAAGAATTGCCAGTGGAAACGGTGTTATCGGACGTAGTCACGGCTGTCCTGCTGTTTCCAAAAAATTATCGAAGGAGATAATTAACCTGCTTAAAGGCGGCAGTCTTCTTTTCATTTATGCAGATGATGAACTTTATAAAGAGAAATCAGTTTTAGCTAACCTTCATACGAATGAGAATTCTAATCTGAATTAATCTACTTCTACTTTATACTACAAAATACATTCTTTTCTGATACGATTGTAATAAATCCAATTTAATTTTGCCTTGTTCGGTTTGCCAGCCGGAATTATTTTGTCATAAAAATTGTTAAAAGAAGTGTTATGAAAAATATATTTAGTATAATTTTAGTTTTGACATTATTTACAACTGGTTGCTCACAAAGCGGAGAGGAAAAGGTAAGTCAGTCAGTTATAGATAACAAAACAAAGCAAGATTCAGAAAGGAAAGATCCAAATATGGATAGCTCGGGAAATAAATATCAAAAGCCATCTGATGAAGAATTGAAGAAAATGTTAACAGATGAACAATATAAAGTAACTCAGTGCGAAGGAACTGAATTTGCTTTCAGGAATGAGTACTGGGATAACAAGAAAGCCGGGATTTATGTTGATGTTGTTTCCGGCGAACCGCTCTTCAGTTCAAAAGATAAATTTGATTCAGGAACAGGTTGGCCAAGCTTTACTCAGCCGATAGATCCGAAGTATGTTGTTAAGAAAAAAGATAATTCATATGGAATGATTAGAGTAGAAGTCCGGAGTAAAAATGGCGACTCACATCTGGGTCACGTTTTTGATGACGGACCTGGTCCAACCGGTTTGCGTTATTGCAT
>JALONF010000330.1 GCA_025455085.1 Ignavibacteriaceae bacterium | reverse complement strand
GTTCTGTATTATAGTTATATCGCAAAGTCACTTAACTCTCAAGTAAAAATAGGTTTTGTTCGTTCTGATTCTGATAAGTATTTTAACTTTCAGATTATTAACAAGCAAAATGATCCGGAAACCTCTTACAAAAATCTATTGGATTCTTTAAAAATGTTTCAAGGACTTTAAAATGAATTTTGAAGTAAAAAAAGAAAGTAATATCACCATTTTCAAATTGAACGAAGCCAGGCTGGATACTAACATCTCCGGCTTGCTGAAAGGTGAATTCACAATGCTTCTAAAAGTTGAAGGGGCAAAAAAGTTTATACTTGATTTGTCTGCTGTTGAGAGCTGCGATAGTTCCGGTTTGAGCGCAATTCTTGTTGCTAACAGAATACTGAATTCTACAGGTGGACAGATGCGGATTGCTTCACCCTCAGAAAAAGTTTACGCACTGATTAAAATAACTCAATTGGACAGGGTGTTACCAGTTTGCCAAACTGTTGATGAAGCGTTTAATGATTTGAAAAAGCTAGATTAGAGATCTTTCAGAATTACTGTTTTTTATCTTTACATAATTCACTGACATAGTCATAAGCTTCCAGATAACCCATCTCCAAAGCTTTCTTTAAATCAGCACAACCTCCCACTTTGTCATTTATTTTATGCTTGAGAAGTCCTCTCTCGAAGTATGACAGCTCATCCTTTGGATTTTTTTCAATTGCCAAAGAAAAATACTTAATAGCCTCATCAACTTTTTCTAATTGTTTATAGCAAGTAGCAAGATCGAAGTAAGCTTCTGCATAGTTGCTCTCCGCACTCACATAGCTTTTAAAATTCAGAATTGCATGATCAATATCCCGTATATAGAAGTAAGCTAAAGCGCGATAATAGTATGCATTCGGATCTTTCATTTTTAAGTTGATGGATTCTGTAAAATCACTAATAGCACTTTCAAAGTTTTTTAATTTAAGCTTTGTTAATCCTCGGCAATAAAATCCAATAAAATCCTGCGGGTTTAATTCTGTTGCAAGACTAAACTCTTCTAGTGCTACTTTATAATCGAGACTTAAAAAATTTTCAACACCGTTTCGTATTGAATGCTGAACTTTAAAATTGTTCATATCTATATGGGTTGCAAATCTTGAAATTTCAATCTTGATATCTTTAGAAGGAAATACAGGCTTAGATTTAGGTACAATTACCTCTGGTTTTTTTTCTTCCTTTTCTTTGCGCTCCTCCTCCTCAGCTTCAGCTTGCTCCTTGGCTTTTTTCTCAAGCATTTTTTCCAGCTCAACTCTTTCCTTCAGAGTTAATTTTGTGCCAAACTCTTTATTCCCTTTCTTAACGAAAACAACAATGATTGCCGTAATAATTAAAACTAGTGCGATAGCTCCAAGAATGTATAGCATTGTGACTTGACCCGTTTTAATGAATAGTTATTAGCATAAAAGAATTTCTAAAAGAATTCAGGACAAATGTAGATAAAAATTCATATTTTTTCATTAATGAATTGATATTTAATTGCTAATTGTATTGCAGATATATAAGATTTGTGATGATATTTTGCATTTTTATCAACATATAAAGGTCTAGTTTAAGTTATACTTAACTAAAGTATTCATTTAAATAAATATTCTTTTTGCTAAGTATTTGAATATCAGATAATTTATTTTTAAAGCTAAGAAGACCCACACATCCAAAACAGGTAATTATCATCAAGATGCAGAAGAGCAATTCCCTAAAAGAAATTAGACTCATTGTTTCAGATATTGATGGAACACTTTTAAACGATAATGGTGAGTTGGGTATTGAGAGCAAGAAGCTGCTTAAAGAATTGATGAAGGAAAAGGTAGTTGTTTCTTTAGCAACTGGTCGTTTACATTCCGCAGTAACAGAAATAGCAAATGATATTTCGCTAAACGGATATGTCATATCACTCGATGGAGCTATGATAAAAAATTACGTCCAGGACAAAATTCTTTATCAATCATTTCTAAGAATAGGTCAGGTAAAAAAAGCAATTGCAATTTCTGAAAACTTACTTATCAACATTGCTCTCTGTCATTCATCATCTATTTATTATACGGAATATAACTCGGTCATTCCTTCTCTGCTAAGTAAATACGGTGCTTTTTACACTCAGGTAGATTCTTATGACAACTATTTATCCGGAACGCTTGAAATGGTATGTTCGAGCGATATGAAAGATTCTATTAAGCAAATGGAGGAGAAATTTAACTTTCCTTATTCAATTGGATGCAATACCTCGTATTTTCGCAGTAAGAAAAATGAAAACATTTACTATCTTGAAATAAGAAAAGCTGGAAGTTCAAAAGGTAAAGCGCTTATGCGATTACTAAAACATCTTTCAATAAAACCCTCCTATGCAGCTGTTATCGGTGATTGGTATAATGATATAACAATGTTTCAAACAAATGCTGTGAAGGTTGCCGTAGCAAATGCAATTCCTGAACTAATAACCACTGCTGATTATGTTACAACCAAGTCGAACCGGGATGATGGCGCTGCGGAATTTTTTGAGATGGTTCTTAAATCAAAGAGGGATAAAAATGGATAAAGCTGAAAACAAAAAACGGGGCAATGGAATATTTACAAAACTTGTAATGGGTTTTGTAACGATTATTCTGATAGTATTAATGTTTCCCAGAGGTGAGTCTATTGAGTTTGAAGTTTCAGAAGGTTCTATCTGGCTCTATGATGATTTGATAGCGCCATTTAGTTTTCCAATAAAGAAGAGTGAAGAAGTGTACCGCGCTGAGGTAGAAGCGGCAAAAAAAAGTGTGTATCCTGTGTTTATTGATGAAAGTGCAAATAAGCAAAAGAGCATCGAATCATTAACCAGTTATAACTCTTACCTGATTAAAGTCCTGGATGAAAGTATTGAAAGTCAGTCCAGCACGATTAATAATCCAACATTCTTAAGTACTCCATCTTTTTTGAGTTTGCAGAACCTGCGTATTCGTGAAAGAAATCTTATTAAGTCAGGTCCACCGCTAAAAAATTTCTTTAGTGCTTCCGCAGCAGCGCTTAACTCCGTGTATACCAGAGGTGTTCTCAGTATTGATTCTGGTTCTCAGCTAAGAGACAGCATAGCATTAAGGAA
>JALONF010000329.1 GCA_025455085.1 Ignavibacteriaceae bacterium | reverse complement strand
GATTTATCAATCTTTGCAACTTTTTCTCCAAGCATCAACTTTGTTGCAATATCTATGAAATTAATTTTCAATGTTTTCGAGACGAAGGGAAAACTTCTGGATGCACGTAAGTTGCATTCAATTACTTTTACATCATTATCCTTTGCAATAAACTGAATGTTGAACGGACCGGTTATCTCAAACTCGTTTGCAATTTTCCTTGTGATGTATTTTACTCTCCGCATTGTTTCAAGATATGTCCTCTGCGGAGGAAGAACAATCGTTGCATCACCTGAGTGAACACCGGCATTCTCAACATGCTCAGCAATTGCATAACAAAACAGCTCTCCATGATCTGCAACTGCATCAATTTCTATTTCACGAGCATCAGTAATAAACTTGCTGATAACAACAGGATGTTCATTATTCAAATCGGTCGCTTTCTTCAGGTACGTTTCAAGTTCATCTTCAGTTAAAACGATACTCATTGCGGCACCACTTAAAACGTAACTTGGTCTAATCAAAACCGGGTAACCAACTTTTGCTGAAAACTTTTTTGCTTCAATAAGAGTAGTTACCTCAGTCCACTCCGGCTGATCGATTTCAAGTTTGTCAAGTATTTGAGAAAACTTGTGTCTGCTTTCCGCGTTATCAATCTGAATCGGAGAAGTACCAATTATTTTTACACCAGCATTGTGCAGCTTCATTGCAAGATTATTCGGCACCTGTCCTCCCATCGAAACGATAACACCTTCGGGTTCTTCAAGATCGCAGATATCAAGAACTCGTTCTAAAGTCAATTGCTCGAAGTAAAGTTTATCACAAATATCATAGTCAGTACTTACGGTTTCGGGATTGCAATTAATCATAATTGATTTGCAGCCAGCACTGTTTACTGCCTGAACAGCAGTAACACAGCACCAGTCAAACTCTACTGAAGAACCAATCCTGTAAGCCCCACTTCCAAGTACAGCAATCTGGCCTTTTTCTTTTACTGAGATGTCGTGTTCATTCCCGTGATAAGTCAAGTAAAGATAGTTTGTCTGTGCTGGATATTCAGCGGCCATCGTATCGATTTGCTTAACAACCGGAAGAACTCCAAGCAACTTACGTTTGATACGAACTTCATTTTCTGTTGAGTGAATTAACTCAGCTATCTGTAAATCAGAAAAACCATTCTGCTTTGCTTTCTTCATTAAAAAGAAATCAATTTCAGGAAGATGCTTTTGCTTCAGCTTCAATTCGGTATCAACAATATTTTTCATTTTGAAAAGAAACCAGGGAGTAATCTTTGTTAGCTGATGAATCTTTTCAACTGAATACCCTTTCTGCAAGGCAACAGCAATTGCAAAAATTCTTTTATCAGTAGGTTGAGATAATTCTTTATCCAGATCTTTGAATTGAAGATCATTTTTTTGAAGAACTTCCTCAAAGCTTCGTCCAAGCGACATAACTTCACCGACAGATTTCATTTCAGATCCAAGCTGCGTGCTTACCTGCTGAAATTTCTGTAGATCCCAACGAGGATATTTTAGTGCGACATAATCGAGAGATGGTTCAAAGCAGGCAGAGGTTTCCTGAGTAATACTGTTTTCAACTTCGTTAAGTGCATAGCCGAGAGTGTTGCAATAAATGCAAGAGGATAACCAGTTGCTTTTGATGCAAGTGCAGAGCTTCTGCTGAGTCTTGCATTAACTTCTATTATTCTGTAATCATCTGAGTTGGGATCGAGAGCATATTGAATGTTGCATTCCCCGATCACCCCGATATGTCTGATTAATTTTATTCCGATTGAACGAAGCTTAAAATTTTCCTGTGCTGATAGAGTTTGTTTTCCATTGAGCACGTAGTAATGCAGTTGTCATATTTATCACGGACAATTTCATATTCAACTTCTTTCCAGCCGTAGAGAGACTCTTCAATTAAAATCTGGTTTGTATACCTGAAAGCTTTTTCTGCTTTCTCTATTAATTCTTTTTCATTATTGACAATTCCTGATCCAAGTCCGCCAAGTGCATAAGCAATTCTGACCATCACGGGGAAGTTAATTTCATTTGCAGCTTTAATTGCTTCTTCAATACTTTTTGCTGTTTTACTTCGAGCAACTTTTAATCCAATCTCAGTACATTTGTTCGCAAACAGAAGTCTATCCTCTGTATCCTTAATTGCTTCAACCGGAGTTCCAAGAACCTGAACATTGTGCTTTTCAAGAATTCCTTTATCAAACAATTGAACTCCGACATTCAATGCCGTCTGTCCACCAAATTGAAGCAGGATACTATCTGGCTGTTCCTTATCGATTACTCTCTCAACAAACTCAGCAGTAATTGGTATGAAATAAACTTTATCCGCAAAGTTTTCTGAAGTTTGTATTGTTGCTATGTTAGGATTAACAAGAACAGATGTGATCCCATCTTCCTTCAGTGCTTTAATTGCCTGTGAGCCTGAGTAATCAAACTCTCCTGCTTGCCCGATCTGCAAAGCTCCGGATCCAAGAATTAATACTTTTTTTGGTTTTCGTTTTTTGATCATTCTGATTTCATCGTCACACCGAGCGGAGCCGAGGTGTGATTCTTTTTCATTCAATCCGTCATCCTTCGACTTCGCTCAGGATGACTATAAAATTTGTCAGGCTGAGCTTGTCGAAGCCTGACACGAATCTGTCGCACTTCGAGAAGCTCAGTGTGACAAGATTACTTCAGTGCACGAACAAACATATCAAATATAAACTCGCAGTCATCAGGACCGGGAGAAGCTTCCGGGTGAAACTGTGCTGCAAAAAACGGTTTTGATATGTGAATAATTCCTTCATTTGTTCCGTCGTTATCATTCACAAACCACTCGCGCCAATCCTGCGGCAGAGTATCAGATTTAACTGCATAACCATGATTCTGCGAAGTTATGTAACATCTTTTCGTTCCCATTTCATTGCACGGCTGGTTATGTCCGCGATGACCATATTTTAATTTATATGTATCAGCCCCTGCTGCAAGTGCAAGGATTTGAGAACCGAGACAAATTCCGAGAATTGGAATGTTTGATTCCATTGCCTTCTTTACATTCTCAATAGTATTTTTATTCATCTTCGGATCGCCGGGCCCATTTGAAAGCATAATTCCATTTGCTTTGATTGCTGTATAATCATAATCATAAGGAACACGAATCACAGAAATATTTCTTCCAAGAAATGCACGTATGATATTGTTCTTCGTTCCGCAGTCAACTAAAATTATTTTTTTACTTCCGGCGGCATATTCAATTGGTTCTTTAACTGAAACTTCACTTACCAGATCTGATTTATTTGGATCAGAAAATCCTGTTTGCTCATTCTGATTTATAATAATATTTCCGAGCATTGTACCTTTATCACGAAGTTTTCTTGTCAACATTCGAGTATCTATTCCTGTGATGGCTGGAATCTTTTCTTCTTTCAGCCAATCACCAAGTGAACTTTTTGCACTCCAGTGTGAATATTCATCTGAGTAATTTGAAACTATTAATCCACGAACATGAATGGAATCGGACTCAAAATTTTTTGAAACTCCGTTTGATTTTTCTTTGTCAGGAATTCCGTAATTGCCAATTAATGGATAAGTGCATACGAGAATTTGCCCACGATAACTTGGATCGGTAAGAGTTTCAGGGTAGCCAACCATTCCGGTATTGAAGACAACTTCACCGTTAGAGTCGCCATCAAAACCAAAACTGATTCCTTCGAATTCGGAGCCGTCTTCTAATACAAGTTTTGCAGATTTCTCTTTCATCATTTAAATGATAATTGCATTGAATTTTCTTGGTTTTAAACTTTATGTTTTTTATCGTCACACTGAGCGAAGTCGAAGTGTGACTACTAATTCGAATGTCAGTCTTCGACAGAGTTTATAGTGAGCTCGACGAACTGCTCAGACTGACAATTTGTATCAATTTCAACTTGAATAAGTATTCAGACAAAAAAATAGTCCGGCAATTACCGGACTGGCTCTTTAAAGAATTTATTCGAAATACAATATCTGAAATTTTAACTTTTGCTCTCACTACTCAATAGAAAATTTACGGCAAATATAAGTTGTGCGGTATTCTCATACAATTTTTAAGAAACTTTAATAATAGTTTAATTCTAAAGGGATGTTATTTAAATTAAGTTTTGTTATAATTGCAGTGAAAATTAATCTGTTCTTAACAATAGAGATATTTTTTTTGAAGATACTATTAATAGCTCAAACCATAGTCTCTGTTCTTCCTAATTCAACTAATAAATTCCATTTAAACCATCCATTTAACCATTGATGAGTAAAAAACCTAAAATTTTTATTCTAGATACAAATGTTATTCTGCACGATTCATCCTGCATTCATCAATTCCAGGAGAATGATGTTGTAATTCCCCTCACTGTCCTTCACTTACCGGTCAGGATATTTTTAATGGTGGAGTTTCGATGGGTGAAGGCCGCGGGCAATTACGAATAGCGATCTCACGTGGACTTTCACAAGAAATTCGTGAAGTATTTAAAGAAGATACTCCCGATCACCGAATACTTGGAACTGCACTGGATTGGCAAAAAAAATATAAAGAAACGAATACAGTTATTCTGGTAACCAAAGATGTAAATCTTCGGATGAAAGCCAAAGCGCTCGGAATTCTTGCTGAAGATTACACAACGGATCGCATTGGCAGCATCGAAGAACTTTACAGTGGTAAGCAGGTCATCGAAGATTTTGATGATGATAAAATTATCGAACTCTTCCAACCGCCGTTTGAAGTTCCTGCGGAACCTTTGCTCGAAAAATTAAATGGCGAAGCATTACCGAATAAATATTTTATTCTACGGAATGGGAACCGTTCTGTGCTTGCTAATCTCGATCAAAACAAAGAGCATCTAAGAAAAGTTGACAAGAATGTTATTTATGGAATTACACCAAGAAATGCAGAACAGACTTTTGCTGTTGATGCTTTGACAAACCACGATATTCAGTTAGTATCATTAACAGGAAAAGCCGGAACTGGTAAAACGCTACTCGCACTTGCGAGTGCACTACACGTGCGTAAACAGTATAGGCAAATTTTTGTTGCCCGTCCAATAGTTCCGCTAAGCAACAAAGACATCGGTTATCTACCGGGAGATGTTGAAAGTAAGCTTGCACCTTATATGACTCCTTTGTGGGATAATCTGAAAGTTATTCAGGATCAATTTCCTGAAACGGATAAAAACCATCAGCTTATTGATGCACTAACTAAAGAAGAAAAGCTAGTAATAGAACCGTTGTCTTACATTAGAGGAAGAAGCCTGCAGAGAATTTTCTTTATTGTTGATGAAGCACAGAACCTGACTCCGCACGAAATAAAAACTATTATTACTCGCGCTGGTGAAGGCTCGAAGCTTGTCTTTACTGGAGATATTTACCAGATAGATCATCCTTATCTTGACGGGCAGTCAAACGGTTTATCTTATCTGATTGACCGTTTCAAAGGTCAAAGATTATATGCGCACGTGAATTTGGAGAAAGGTGAACGCAGTGAACTGGCTGAGCTTGCGAGTAATTTGTTGTGATTTTCTTTCTTATCCCCTCCTCACTCGTGAGGAGGGGTGTCACTTTAGTGACGGGGTGGTGAAAATCTCCCACCTCCCCTTCGTCCCCTCCCTGTCTGCCGACAGGCAGGCTCAGGCAGGAGGGGAAAAAATTCTTTCTTTATTGTTGATGAAGCACAGAACCTGACACCGCACGAAATAAAAACTATTATTACTCGCGCTGGTGAAGGCTCGAAGCTTGTCTTTACTGGAGATATTTACCAGATAGATCATCCTTATCTTGATGGACAATCAAATGGTTTATCTTATTTGATAGATCGCTTCAAGGGACAGAGATTGTATGCTCACATAAATCTCGAGAAAGGTGAACGCAGCGAGCTGGCAGAACTTGCAAGTAATTTGCTTTAACTGACAACCCGTCCCGATACGTCGGGATTATTTCGGGATCTCATTCCCACTTCCACTTTTGAGGATTCCAGTTGTTTCTTGTTTTCTCGTTGAATATTGGTTCAATGAATGATTGGATTTTAGTAACTGCCTCATAGAGGCTAATTTTCAAATCAAGTTTATTCAGTTGAATAAAAGATGACCATTGAGTTTGTTTCTGCTGATTATTTTTGAAATTTGCATCAAAGATGATGTGTCTATCTTCAAGATCAGTTCCTCGGTTTCCAAAGGTTTCGATAACAGCTTCGCTAAGTACATTTCTATTAAAAGAATTATTCTCAGCAATAAAGATAAGATCATAAAAGTCTTTCATTCTGCTTGTTACAACATTCAGTTTGACAATTGCTTCAAATTTTTCTGCGACTGCTGAATCAAATGAATAAACAAATATTTTGGGTGATGGAAAATCAAGAAGAGTGGGATAATCAATCTCATAGGGACCATTGGTAATCTTATCTCCAAAACCTATATCGATTGAGAAATAACCTTTAATTGTATCCATCTTATATGGCACCTTAATTCTCACTCCATCAAAATCCGCACCTTCTTTGATTTTTTTACCTTCTATTTTATCTGGAATAAACTCGACTCCGTCCTCAGTATTTATTTCTGTAATTTCTTTTATCATCATTGTGCAATCCTTAACATCACTTGATACCGAAAGACTCAAAAAATCAATATCCTTTGTAGGGCGAAATTTAGATATGCTTTGTGTCATCAACAGGAATGCGCCTTTAAGAATGAACTGTGATCTATAAGGTGAAATGGAAATTCTATATAGAAAACGTTCTTGAAAATATTGACGCAAAATTGCATTATAATCTCTTTTGCTTTCGTTTGAAATATTCAGCAATCTGTTCCTGACTGATACAGCTATATTTTTAGTTTCTTTTTTCACTAAGCCATCAGACCTTTAAGAATTGGTGTTATAACTGTTTTAACCTGACATATTTCAGCATACTTTATAAGCGAAGCAATACTTTTCTTTTTTTGTTCCAGATAATTTTTAAGAGCTTGCATCGCAAGTTCCTCTCCAAATTTATTTCTATATCTGAACATATCGCAGACTGTTTTTTCTTTATTGTAGACTTTCAGTTCACCATATTTAGTTTTAATGATTTCGATCCCTGGATTGTAAAATCTATCTCTGAAGTAAAAGGTTTTTACTGGCGGATAAATTATACTTTTACTTTTTTGTGAATGTGGAATTGCAAAGTAGATTTCCGAAGGATTGAAATCTGTCATTTCATAATAATCCATTGCTGAAATAAGGCAAATAACGGCCTGAGGTTCTGCGCGGCAAACGGTAACAAGGCTAACATTTACATTCTTAAAAAAACTGTAATCTGCTAGACGATAAACCCCCGGTTTAATTTTTACTATGATATTTTCTTTAACAAGCTTTGCAATGGCGCTTGTGTGAAAGTTTGCTTCTTTCAGTTCTTTCATAGTTGCAAAACCGCCGTTTTTAGATATATATGATATTATTTCTTTCATCCAATATAATGTTCTTTTTTACTGCCAATAAAATACATTGGCAGAANNNTTCATAGTTGCAAAACCGCCGTTTTTAGATATATATGATATTATTTCTTTCATCCAATATAATGTTCTTTTTTACTGCCAATAAAATACATTGGCAGAACATTAGAACCAAGTCTTTTACAAGGTAAATAAAGCAAATCTACCTTGAAACCGAATCAAATACTTGAAAAAAAGTGATGTGGGAATAATAAAAAAGGCAAGTCACCGACTCGCCCCTACTGAATTCTAACTTCTTACTTCTAACTACTTGAGCAAAACCATTTTCCTCGTTTGAGTGAATTCGCCAGCTTTAAGTTGATAAAAATAAATCCCACTCGGTAGGTTAGCTCCGTTAAACTCAACTTCGTACTCACCGGCAGGTTTTTCTTCGTTAACGAGTGCTGCGACTTCTCTTCCCAAAACATCATAAACCTTAAGTGTAACTTTTTTATTGCTGATTACTGAGTACTGAATCCTGGTCTTGGGATTAAACGGATTTGGATAATTTTGTGAAAGCAAAAACGCTGTGGGTAATTCATCAATCTGTTCTTCCGCGCCACCATTGGTTGTATGAAGAATGATACGGGATTGGCCAACCGCTGTGGCCATGTTTGAATCACTTAATG
>JALONF010000328.1 GCA_025455085.1 Ignavibacteriaceae bacterium | reverse complement strand
TGAACATTTCGCAGGTAGTATTTGAATGCGGCTTTGAGGATCTTTCACATTTCAGCAGGGCATTCAAAAGTAAGTTTGGAGTATCGCCAACACAATTCAGGCAGCAGACAATTACACAGAATTGAACTTCTGCGACAAATAATTGAACTCCATAGCAAAGTGAACACTTTTCATTTTTCATAATTTTAAGCCATCAATTAGAAAATTATAAGGAGGTTATTTATGTCAAGAAGACCAATCGAACAGTGGATACAACTCGTTCATAAAATTGGGAAAGATTTTGAAACCCGGGCACAAGAATATGATCGAGATGACAAATTCGTTGCAGAAAATTATTCTGTTTTAAAAGAAAATGATTTTTTCAAAGCTATCATTCCTGAAGAACTTGGTGGGAGTGGACTTACGCATTCTGAGATGTGTGATATTCTCAGAATACTTGCACAATACTGCGGCTCTACTGCGTTAGCACTTTCAATGCATCAGCATCTTCTTTCAGCAAATGTCTGGAAATACAAGCAGGGGCAGGGAATGGAGGAAATGCTTAAAAAGGTTGCTGCCAATCAGCCTGTTCTCATCAGTACCGGTGCAAATGACTGGCTTGAATCAAGCGGTGAAATGGAAAAAACTAAAGATGGATTTTTGGTAACGGCAGTAAAACATTTTGCGAGCCAGTCTGCGGGTGGAGATATTTTGGTTACAAGTGCAGCTTATGAAGATCCAGAAAACGGAAAGCAGGTGTTACATTTTGCTGTGCCGATCAAATCACAAGGAATAACCGTTCTGAATAACTGGCAGGCTTTGGGAATGCGAGGAACAGGTTCACACAGCGTTAAGCTGGACAAAGTATTTATTCCTGAAACTGCAATCACTCTACGAAGACCGAAAGGTGAATTTCATCCTGTCTGGAATGTAATTCTGACTGTTGCAATGCCTTTGATTATGTCTGTCTATCTTGGAATCGCACAGAAAGCGGCAAGGATTGCAATAAACCATGCCGCGAATCAAAAGAAAGATAGACCATACATTCCTGAACTTATTGGTGAAATGTATAATACACTCACAACTGCTGAATTGAATGTGAAAGATATGATTAGGATTGCAAATGACTTTAACTTTAAACCAATTGATCAGAACGGACAGGATATTTTGACAAGAAAAACTAATGCAGCAAATGCCTCAATTAAAGTTGTCGAGAAGGCAATGGAGATTGTCGGCGGACAAGGATTTTATCGCAGCTTTGGACTTGAAAGACTTTTCAGAGATGTGCAAGCTGCAAAATATCACCCTCTTCAGGAAAAGGATCAACTGCGTTTTACCGGAGAATATATTTTACGAAACGAATCAAAAAATTCTCACGTTATATTAGCAGCATAACAAAAACTTAATGTTCTCGCATATGTGAAAACACAGGGACACAGCGCGCAGTGTCCCTGTTAATCATTGACCACTTCAATCCAAATTCCTATTTTTCAGCCATCATTCTCTTCTCTTATCACATTGGAATTCACAAAATGAAAATATTTTTTGTATTTGTTTTAATTACTTCTTCTATACTTTCACAGGATGATTCTATCATCGAACTATTTCCCGGCACGTGGAAAATGATTTCCGACAAAATAGAGTATTACGAAGAGTGGAGATTGATAAATGTCAGCGAGCTGATTGGTATCGGATTCAGCATTGAAGAAGGTGATACGGTATTGAGTGAAGAACTTTATGTGAAGAAATTTGCAGATAAGTGGGCATATGTCGCGTTGCCAGTAAATCAGACAATAACTCTTTTTGCTTTAACTGAATATTCGGAGAACAAATTCATATTTGAAAACGAAGAGCACGATTATCCTCAAAAAATAATTTATGAGTTTACTGCTGATGGAAAATTGAATGCTGCAACAGAGGGAATAATTGAAGGCGAATTAATGAGAAGAGATTTTAGTTTTATCAGAATCAATAAATAGATAATTTCGTTGCCACATTCGCGGAGTAAATAATATGGAAATGAAAGACATTCCTTTTGGAATTACAGATTGGGAAAAAATAGAGAGAGTTGAACACAAAGGTGAACAAGGCACTTCATTCTGGAGAACACGTGAGTTTGGAAATATCAGAGTCCGCATTGTAGAATATTCAGCCGGATATGTAGCAGATCACTGGTGTTCTAAGGGTCATATATTACTTTGTCTGGAAGGTGAACTGAATACTGAAACCAAGGACGGACGTAGGCATATATTAAAACCCGGAATGAGTTACCAGGTAGCAGATGATGATATGCCTCATCGTTCATTTACAAAAATTGGTGCAAAGTTATTTATTGTTGATTAAAATATAAAAGGAGACTTACATGAGATCGTTTCAATACTTCATTGTTTTGATTGCTTTAGTTTGTATTTCAGTTTATGCACAAAATGAATCTACAGCAAAAGCCAAATACGATGTCTTTTCATTTGATAAGCGGGTAACTCTACCCGGCAATCCCGAAATTATTTTTGATGCTGTTACAGGAGACATTAGTAGATGGTGGGATCATTCATTTACAGATAATCCAAAAAAATTTTTTATTGAGCCTGTTCCCGGCGGCGGCTTCTGGGAAATTTTTGATGATGAAGGAAATGGTGTGTTGCATGCAAGAGTAATTTATGCTGACAGGGGAAAGATGCTTCGCTTTGATGGTCCGCTTGGTTTATCTGGAAAAGCAATTCAGGTTGTAACCACATATCAGTTTGAACCGGTTGGAACTGATTCAACATTATTTAAAGTCTCTGTTCACGCTGCGGGTGAAGTTGATGAAGGAATTCCAGCAATTGTAGAGAGAGTCTGGGAACATTTTATATTTGATCAGCTTGAACCATACATAAAATCAGGGAAACATCTCGAAGAAAAATAATTTTTTCTGAATTATGCGTGAACAAATAAAATCTTTAATCGAAAAGAATAAATGGATAACATTTGTTGAAATTCCAATTGCCATTTTTATTTTGATAGCTGTTGAGTTTGGATGGATAACTCAGTTTGTAATTCTTGCTGTTGTTTTGTATGCATGGCTCTCACTATGGCTTAGGGGAAAAGGATGGAGCGATTTTGGTTTAAAGAAACCTGAAAGCTGGAAGAAAACTTTGCTGCTTGCT
>JALONF010000327.1 GCA_025455085.1 Ignavibacteriaceae bacterium | reverse complement strand
GTCAGCAGCTTGAAGCCATAATAAGTCAAAAGAATTCTATTGAATAAAACTGAAGAAAATAAAAAAACCAGAAAGACTAAATCTCCGTTCTGGTTCTACATGATATTGATTCTTATTCCTATTCTTTTCTTTGTACTACTCGAAATCATTCTAAGAATTTTTAATTATGGCAGGAATGATGATCAATGGATTAAGATTACTGAAACAAAACAGATGCTTAATCCGGATGTCGCCTTGTAAAGAGAGAAAATGCTTTCAGAATTTTTGTTATGGGAGGAAGCAGTGCACAGGGTTTTCCTTTTTCACCAAATGGCACCTTCTCCAGATACATCCGCGATCGTCTTGAATTAATTTACCCGGATAAATACATAGAAGTAGTTAACCTTGGTATAACCGCAACTAACTCATATACAATCAGGGATTTAATTCCCGAAGTGCTTGAGCAAAAACCAGACTTGATATTAATCTATGCCGGGCATAATGAATACTACGGGGCATTTGGGGTTGGCTCAACTGAAAATATAGGCAACTCACGGGAGTTCGTCAATTTTCTTATCTGGTTGAATAAGTTTAAATCATTAGAACTACTTCGGAATAGTATTAGTTCGTTAATCTCAATTTTCAGCAGCAATCCTGAACTTGAATCACAACGCGGCGGAACTTTGATGGCACGAATCGTAAAAGAGCAATTGATTCCGTTTAATTCTGAATCGTACAATGTTGGCTTAGAACAATTCGAAGGAAATTTCGAGGACATTCTTCAAATGACTAAAGATGCAGGTGTTCCTGTTGTGATTGGTACACTTGTGAGCAATTTAAGAGATCGGAAACCTTTCATATCGGTTGGACATAATAGCAATGAATTTGCTGATTCGGTTTATTTAAAAGCTCTGCATCAATTAAAGCATGGGAATTCATATTCGGCAGATTCTCTTTTCCGGAAATCGAAGGACCTTGATGCACTAAGATTCAGAGCTCCTGAAAAAATAAATGAGACTATTAAAAGACTCGCTGAAAAATTTAATTGTGGTTTCGTTGATGTGGATTCAGCCTTCAATGCAAACAGTCCGGATGGAGTTGTTGGAAATAATTTAATCGTCGATCATCTTCATCCGTCTCTAAGCGGTTATCTTTTGATGGGCAAAATATATTTTGACGTGATGGAAAGAAACCGTTTCCTACCTGATGATAAAAAATTGCAAATTACAGATAACCGACAAGATAGTACCGTTATACATAATTTTGCTTTCTCAAGACTCGACTCGGTAATTTCTGATATAAGATTAGCTGGCTTACTGAATGACTGGCCATTTGTTGATAAACCTGATTTATCCTTCATTAAAGAATTAAAGACGAGTGATAGAATAGATTCGATAGCATATAAAATCGCTGTTGAAAATATGAATTGGGAAAGTGGTCACCGGGAAGCTGCTGAATGGTACCTTTTAAAAAGAGATTATTTGAACTTCGCTAAAGAGTTTCAGGTTCTTGTTTCACAATATCCATTCAAGTTAAACGATTATGATTATGCTGCTTCACAGCTAATCAATGTTAAGGAATACGATCTCGCATATAATTTTTTATTTAAGCGATTTAAAGAAACTCCCGATGCCTTCTCAGCAAAGTGGCTTGGCAATATTAGTCTGAATAGAAAAAAAGTTGATGAGGCAATTAAATATTTATCAGCAAGTATTGAATTTGACAGAACTGATGCTCAAACATATTACAATTTGACCGGGGCATATATTCAAAAGGAAGATTATAAAAATGCGCTTGAGTCTATTAAAAAATGCCTGAGTATTAAACCTGATTTTCCGAATGCACAAAGTCTGAAGGCTCAGCTAACAGAAATATTGTCGAAGTAATCTACAACTATTGATAGTGTTAGCATTCGAAAAATATTTTCATTGTTATCCCATACTTTGACAGTTATATCCCAAGATCCCGGTAACGGGGCTTTAACTTTTAGTTGAAACAATCCGGAAGGATTACTTCAATAAAATCATCTTCTTTGTTTCGGTAAAGTTACCTGAGCTGATCTTGTAGAAATAAATTCCACTGGTAAGATCAGAAGCGTCAAAGCCAACTGTATATGAACCAGCAGTCTTTGTTTCATTAACTAAGCTGGCAACCTTTTGTCCAATTGAGTTATAAACATCAAGAGTTACAAATCCTTCAGCAGGAATACTGAAATTAATGGTTCCTTCAGCAGGAATACTGAAATTAATGGTAGTTCCTGGGTTGAAAGGATTTGGGAAGTTCTGCTCAAGAGCATAAGCACTTGGAGTTGAACCAGGAATTTCGTTTACATCCGTGGTAAATGTATGAGTTCCCATGGTTCCGAAAGTGTTGTCAACCCGGCAATACCAGGCAAGTGCAAACAAATTAATAACGTGGTTAGCACCAATAGCATTCTCGTTATCATTACCACCCTGGTTATTTGCAGCATCGCCATAGTTAATTCCATACTTATACTGTATTTGAAAAATGGTATAGGCAGGGAAAGTTACAATAGCTGAGAATATTTTATCGCCTGCAGTCGGATCTCCATTTGTACCATCATCGAACATTGGAATCATTCTGTCGATCTGAGCATCTGGCCAACCTAAATCTGGCCACTGTAATGGTGGCGTACCACCAGCCATATGGACTGTATTGATAGCGGTAAACGGTTGATTATTTATTGCTGATACTGCTCCATTACAATCAACAGTAAACAAAACTTGGGTTGCCTGATTTGTAACAGTTTCCAGGGTTCCATCATTAAATGCACGAGATACGGTAGCTTCACCATTATCGTAATCTGCTTGAGTTAGAATGTATATTCTATTGTCTCCACCTTCCCAGCTATTCGGTGTATAGAAAAATTTATAACCCCTAATTATTGTATCACCAACTGATGCGTTAGTAACTGTATATGGAGTCTCGCTGACATAGAAATTAGGATCAATTGGATTTGGCACGAGATCATAACGTCCCCAGCCATTAAAGTCGCCTCTGGCTGCTACAGTATCACCGGGAGTAAATCTACCGGAGAGAATTTCAATCTCCATATTGCATTCCCAGTTAACGAGAATGTCTTTAGGCTGGGCAAAAGAAATACCCGCAAGCAGGAGCAAAAAGGAAACGTAAAGTACTTTATTCATAATATTATCCTTCTATTAGTGATGAAATGTTGTTTTTATTAGATTTTGCCGTATAAATATAGAAAATTTTTATTTAATAAATGCTTTTAATGAGGTCAAAATTTAATACCTAGTGAAAAATGCTGAGTATAATCCAATATTCCAAAGTCCTGGTAAGCATAATCTACTCTCACACCAAAATCACTGGTAAAATTGTAATTAAGTCCTACTCCGGCAGTTAATCCTTCCTCAGAGTTATCTAAAAACAGTGATTTATAACCTACTCTGAACGCGACCAGATTATTAAACATATACTCACCACCCACATTTACAGATTCATCGTTATCGTTTGGGTGCATAGCGTCAGCAGCTAAAGTAATACGATGTTCTTCATTGTTTAAAACATCCATAGCCAAACCTATCCTGAAGGTTAATGGAAGCGGAAATTCACCAGTCTGAAGTGTTGCAAGAATCTGATCATTGTTACCATAATTGTTCGGATCAATATCATGCTGAACAAGCAGGTCTTTTCCATCCATTTTCATAGGAGTCCCGAAGTTTGTTATTGTTGCGGCTATTCTCAGTCCATAAATATCCGAATGAAACAGGACTCCGAGATCAACGGCAAAAGCACTCGCAGATGTATTCCAAATTTTCGATTGGATATATTTTACCGTTCCGCCCAAGGAGAATCTGTCAGTTAGATTATATGCATAGGTTAAGCCCATTGAGAGATCATGAGCTGAGAAGAACTGACCGGTCCCATCCTGTTCAGCCAGAGTTGTTATTTCCATATCTCCGTAATCCAAATAGGTAAGATTAAGACCAACTGTACCGGCATCGCCCAGCTTTAGCATGGCGCCAGCCCAATTATAATTAATATCCGCAAACCAGCTTGAGTGGGAAAACATTGCTTCGTTAATGTCACTTCTTGAGGCACCTGCCGGATTCCAGTATAATGAACTTACATCACTTGCTGTAGCAATGAATGCTCCACCCATTGAAATTGCACGCGGACCAATACCAATGTTAAGAAATGGTGCTGCTGTTGATCCTACTTTCGATTGACCAAACACACAAGCAACAGAGAGTAAAAAAACTATTAAAATCTTTTTCATAATTACATTCTCCATTATTTAATTAAGGCAAATTTGCCAATCTTGGTGCCAATATTCGGTGCATCTAAAACAAACACATAAATACCAAAAGCAACATCGATGTTTTCTTCGCTTCTTAGATTCCAGTAGACATCACCAACATAAAGGTTTTCTGAATAGAGAGTTCTAACTAATTCCCCTCGAACTGTAAATATTGAAATTTTTGATCCGGGAGGTACATAAGTAAATCTTATTTCCCTTTCACCTCTGCCACTCGTTTGCGTACTCAATAATCTCTGTTCCCCTTGGTGAGTGACAACATAAGGATTGGGTACAACTTTTATTTTATCAAGCTGTTCTTTAGCCAGCTCATCATCAATTCTGGCTCCTTGCATTGTGAAGAAGAAGCTGTCATTCTGATTGAACGGCTTTAATGTGTATATATTAAAGGTACCGGCAGTTTCGAGATCACTGAGTGATCTATATCTTATATTTACCCGCCAGGTTCTAACATATTGCCCCTGCAGATACTCCTTAAACCATATGCTATAAGTATAACTTAATGTTCCAGTCCTTAAATATGCAAAATCAACGTATTGATCTTTAGTAACGTTTTTAACCTTAAAATTAACTGGTCTTGCAGGAATAATATTACTTGCACCCGAACCAACGGTATCTACTACTGATGTATCAACGATTGTATTATAGAACTCAATCACATAGTCATTTGGAGTAGCATAACCATTATATTTAGGATTTAATGCAACGAATCTTATAACTTCAAAAGTCGGAGGTGGATCTGAAGGAATATCTACAGCAAAAGTCGTATCTAATGTAATAGGATCATTATAAAGTTGTACCCTGAAACCATGACGAACAGGTGTTTCTCCGGCAAAAAGTTCATAACTATCGATAAGCACCTGGTAGTCTGCTTTATAATATGATTGACCTGTTACGGCAACTTTAGAACCATTCACAATTACTGTATCAGTGCCGGCTGGCAATGGAATCGAATCGAATCGAATCATTTGGATTAACAATGTATGTTTGATTAGCCAGAGGCACAAAGACTGTATCGGGAGTCTGCAAATCAAGTAGTGACCAGTTAGCTGTAATGTCTGTTAGTCCGGTATCCTGAAATACAACCTGATAATTAAATCCATTTCTAACCTGTTCTTCATCTATGATTTCTACTGCTGAGTAACCTGTTCCAAAAAATGGATCTGATTCGGTGAGATCATCAAGAAATGCGTTCGAGTATCCTGCGGGTCTTCTTCCCGGAGTAATAAGTGCAGTGTTATCATCGAGTATAACTTCACCTGTATTCGATCGGAAGATGAACTTGCCATTTTCTTCAGGGAATATATCAGGCGTTCCGTCTCCATGATCAAAAGCGCAAACAGCATAGTAATAAGTAATTCCCGGAGTAACTGTTGAATCAACAAACCTATTAACTATTCCTGAATTTCCTTTGTCAGGATCAGGATCACTAAAATTGAAAGTAGTACCACCAAAGGCTTCCAACAGCTCAGCACTGGGGATGAAGAAACCGCTATATTCATTTGCAAGATCATATTGTGCTATTGGTTTATCGAAAGTCAGTACACCAAGTGCATTAGTTATTGTTCTTGCGTCTCGGAAGTTCGCATCGGTTGCTCTGTAAATTTTGTAGCCTTCAAAATCCTGCTGCTTGGTAACAAAGTCTCTCGAGTTTTCAGTTTCATCACCGTCCCAATAAATTACAACTTTTCCA
>JALONF010000326.1 GCA_025455085.1 Ignavibacteriaceae bacterium | reverse complement strand
GGGTACCTGGTGAGCCGGCAAGCATTTGAAAGAGATCAGTTCCCTCAGCTCCATTATCACCAAACACAATGAAGATAGTGTTCTCATACTCACCAATTTGTTTTAAGTACTCAATCAGCCGCCCTACGTGATAGTCCATATTTTCAACCATACCTGCATAGAGTTCCATCTTCTTACCAAGTATCGCTCTGGGTGCTGGAGCGAGTACAATCGGATCCGGAATGAACCACATTCTTTCAGCAAGCTGAGTATTGGCAGGTACAATACCAAGTTCAATTTGCTTTTTCAGACGTTCCTCTCGAACCTGATCCCAGCCCTTATCGTATTCACCCACATGCCGGTTGCGCCAATCCGTTGGGAGGTGATAAGGATCGTGAGGAGCCTGGTGTGCAACGTATGCAAAAAATGGCTTTCCATCTTTTCTGCTATCCTCAATAAATCCAATCAGTTTGTCAGTGTAAGTTTTAGTTGCGTAGTAATCACCCGGAAGTTCTGTAAGGTATTTTCCATCTTCGGTATAAACCGATTTGGGATTAGAAGCTGTAAAGTTTGTCATATCCCAATAACTTCCGGCTCCATCCAGCAATGCAAAGTCACGCTCAAAACCTCTGGCTGCAGGTATCAGATCAGGAGCTTTTCCCAGATGCCATTTACCAACCATATATGTATGATAACCGGTTTGCTTTAGTAATTCCGGTAAAGTCGTGAGCTGTTTTTTCAAATGTCCCTCATACCCGGGAACACCTTGCTGATTTGGAGCAGCCCATTCATCCATATTTCCGAGACCATTTAAGTGAGTGTCAACACCGCTTAACAGCATTGATCTTGTTGGTGAACAAGTTGCGTGTGTATAGAAATTTGTGAAGCGCACTCCTTCATTTGCAAGGTTATCAAAGTTCGGAGTTTTGATCTCGCTTCCAAATGAACCCATATCAGAATAACCCAAATCATCACCAAGAATGATTACAATGTTTGGACGGCGCTGTGTTTCTTGTGCAAATAAATCAGATGCAGTTGTAAACGAAACGAACAGTAAAAGAATAAAAAATAATTTCAAGCTGCCGATTAGCCAGCTTAGACTGTCCGGTCCATTTTCTTTTGCAGACCTGAACCAATTGAATTCGGAGACATTCAGAAGTTTTAGTGTATTCACTTCATCAATCATAATTGAACTCCTTCCTTTGTTGAGTGTTATTAAATTTTATTTTTAGTTTTAACAAATTCATTAGCTAATAAATTTATTCTTTAGTTATTATTTATGGCAGTGTCAGTAATCTTTATTCTAACATCTTCACAGAGACTTTTGACCGTACCTTTGAGTATGTTAAACTCACCGGTATAAAAATTTTTTTCCATTTGATCTTTACCGTCGAAAGTTATTTTGATGATAAGGGTATTGTCATCCTTAACTCTTATATCTAAATCATTACATTGGTTTTCAACCAAACTCGTAAGTGATTCCATCGTTTGAAAAAATTCTGCTTTTTTCTTCTCGTTTATATTTGCACTAATTGTAACAGTCTCCATAAGTACTTTACCTTCTGGATAGAGTGATTGATTAAAATCCGGGTAACTTTAGATTAACATAGCCAAATAGTGCGCCTACCAGAAAATATTCGAATAGTGACTATTTTGAAGGTTTTTGATTGGAGTCGGGAAGAGGTCGTTCGTTGAATAAAACGAAAGTCGTTAAATAAAACGTGTGTTTATTTGCCGTTATTTCGTTTAATTCCAAGCTTACGCATTTTGGATCTGAGTGTTTCCGGATTCATTTTTAATATCTCAGCAGCTCCTCCCGGTCCGCTGATTTTCCAATACGTCTTCTCAAGAGTTTTTATTATGTGGCTTCTTTCCAGTTCTTCAAGCGGCAGATTATCATCAATAGATCTTTCATCAGTAGGAAAACTCTCGATATTTAAAGAAATAGTTTCAGAAGTGATTATCGCTCTCTCAATTACATTTTCAAGTTCACGCACATTACCCGGCCAGGAATACTCCATCATTCGTTTTATAATTTTTTTAGGAATTGTTTTAATAGGTTTGTTGAGTTTCTCCGAATAATATTTTAAATAATATTCCATCAGTAAAGGTATGTCTTCTTTTCTGTTCCTTAATGGCGTTACTGAAATCGGGAAAACATTCAGCCTGTAAAAAAGATCGTTTCTGAATTTTCCTCTTTTTATTTCATCGGTTAGAATTTTATTTGTCGCGGCTATTATTCTTACATCAGTCTTAATTGTTTTTGAACTGCCGATCCTTTCAAATTCTCCTTGCTGCAGGATGTGGAGAAGTTTCGGCTGAACATTCAATGGTAACTCACAAATCTCGTCAAGAAAAATTGTTCCACCGTTTGCCAATTCAAATCTTCCAATTCTTTTTTCAAATGCACCGGTGAATGCACCTTTTTCGTGTCCGAATAGTTCACTCTCGATAAGGTTTTCAGGAATTGACGCACAATTAACTTTTATGAATGGTTTGTTACTTCTTTTACTTTCTTTATGAATGGCTCTTGCAACAAGTTCTTTCCCTGTACCTGTTTCGCCTTCGATAAGAACTGTGGCGTTTGTAGGTGCGACCTGTTTGATTTTGAAATGTATATATTTTATTGAATTGCTCTCACCGATAATTTCATTACGAATACTTGTTGATTCAAACTGATCTTTCAGGTAAATGTTCTCAGCTTTAAGTAGATCGTTAAGCCTGGATATTTCTTTCATTTGCTCATTGATTTTTTCCCTTGCAGAAACTAAGTCACTAATGTCAATAGATAACCCGATTAAATAAACCTCACCTTCAATTTCACAAGCTCTTGCTCTTGTAAGAACGGGTATTTTCTTTCCGGATTTAGTTTCAATTGTGAATTCTAATGAGCCGGAACCTTTTACAAGAGTCTCAATAAATGCCGCTCTTAATTTTTCCCTATCGCTTTCCTGTGCAAACTCCGGATTTTTTACAGCATGTAACTCTTCGGTGGAATAACCGAGAATTTCTTCTCCTCTTTTATTCCATGCAACCAATTTCCAAAGATGTATGCAAGTCCGGGCATACTATCCATTATCGTCTGATTAAGAACTATATTGGAAAATTTATCTTTCATCTTGTAGTGTTAATATTTTTCAACCAAATATAAGAACTTTAGACATTATTGTCAGATTTTTAGAAGTGTTCGTTAGTGTATTCAGATATTTTATCAAATTCTAATTTTGTCTTTTCATTTGGTCGTTAATAAAATTTGATAGTTGAGAGCCTGCAGGATTTGTCGGGAATAATGTCTTAAGTTCCTCGGAATATTTGATTGCGCTTTTATAATCCTGTCTCTTCACATAAAAATCAGCCAACGCATAGATCACATCAAAATTATCAGGAGTTAATGAATAAGCTTTGAGCAATGATGATTCTGCTCTCTTTGGGTTTTCAAGGTATTGATAGATGATGCCAAGATTGTAAAATATTCGCGGGTTAACATTTGACTTCAGGGTTGCTTTCTCTAGAATTGCTACTGCTTCGTTATATCTTTTTTGTTCAGCGTACAATAAACCGAGATAATATTCTCCTTCAGTATATTCTGAATGATTTTTAATCAGATCACGAAAAAGATTTTCTGCTTCCTTAAGTTTTCCCTGATTATAATAAAGCATTGCTAGATTTGATTTTGCGGGATAGAATCTATCATCCATCTTAATCGCATTGATATAATAA
>JALONF010000325.1 GCA_025455085.1 Ignavibacteriaceae bacterium | reverse complement strand
TTGTAATCCTTTTGATGGATATCCGGTCTTCGGATCGAGTATGTGATGATAACGAACACCATTTTTTTCAAAATAATTTTCGTAATCACCGCTGGTTGCAACAGACATTCTATTGAGTTTTATCCGCCTAATGATTTCATTCACTTCCCTCGGATGCTGAACTCCAACTATCCAATCAGTTCCAAGAGATTTTATTTCTCCGCCGGCATTTACAAGCACTGATTTAATTCCAGAATTTTTAAGAACATCAATGGCTTTATCAACCGCATATCCTTTCGCAATTGCACCAAAGTTCAAACCTGCATTATGACTTCTGATTACCCCGTTATTACCAAGTAGTCTGACTTTTTCCCAGCCGCTATTCATCAGCGCAGAATCAACCGCTAATGCAGATGGCATTCTGGGATTGTTTGTATAAAAACCCCAGGCCATGATTAAGTTATCAAGACTTACATCAAAGCTGCCATCAGAAAGTTTTGTAATTGAATCACAAAGAACCAATAATTTGTAAATTTCTTCATCAACAATAATGAGCGAATCCGCTGAATGGTTTATCATCCAGACAGGACTTTCTTTACTATACGTTGAAAATAAATTGTCAATTCTCTTTACTTCTGTAAACGCCAAATTGATTGCTTCCTCTGCTGCTTGTTCATCTGTATCACGAACCTGGATGTCTACAACTGTTCCAAGAAGAATTTGCGTGCGTTTTACAGTTTTTAGCTCCTCCCCGGTGTTTCGTGCGATGTAAAATCCAATAAGAAAAAGAACAATGAAGGCAACGACCCATCCCCAAACCCCACCCCTAAGGGAAGAGATTCTTTTAAATATCCTTTTAATCATTAAACAATTTTTATAAGAACTTTATTCGGTGCACAGGCGATTATGTTTCCGACGTTGTTTGCAAGAGTATGTTCACAGATTCCAAGTCTGCAAGTTGAGGAATGAACCCGTGCTATTCCGTTTTCAATCTTCAATTCGGTCTTGCCTAACGGACCATCAATCAAAATATTTCTATAATTTCTGTCTAATGAAATTCTCTCAACGAGTCCTTTTTCATTTTCAATTATAACCGCTTTCTTGTTCGTATTCAAGATAGAAGTAATAAAATCTGTTTCGCTGTATTCCGCGGTAAAAAGATATTCTGCCTTTCTGTTTTTCAGATTGGTTCTGATGTTTGAAAATCCATAATTCAAATCATTCAACGAATAAACTGGATTTTCTGTATCACTTATAATGATATCTGAATCTATTTGCTTGTTAAGTCTATTCAATCTGTAGGTAATATTTCCGCTATTTGAGAAGGCTTTGTTTCTTAACTGCGAGTCAAATCTTGTTATCACTTCGCTGATCCTTGCATCAGCGATAACAACAGGATTAGTATTACTCCTTACTTTATTTTTAAATCCGGCTACCAACTGACTTATTATCTGTTCGTCGGCTGGAATAAATCCATGCACTGCAAAGTAAACTGATTTTTTGTTGCCTATGAGTTTACCGGTTGTAAATCCAGCACCAACTGCAACGGTTGTTAATCCCACAATCTTTAAAAAATTTCTTCGTGATATCATTTTATTCTCCTAAAATGTCAGACGACAAACGTCAAACAATTATTAATTTTGATTTCTAAATTTCCAATCACCAACATCCAGCTTCCCAATCAAATCATTCCCGCAAAGCCCATAAAGGCGAGCGCTAAGATTCCTGCTACAATTAAAGTAATCGGCGCACCACGAAATGGTTTTGGAACATCAGCCAGGTCAAGTTCTTCGCGTATTCCTGCCATAATAACTAAGGCAAGGGTAAATCCCGCACCGGCACCCACACCGAAAATAACGCTTTCAAGAAAACCGTATTCCCTCATCGCTGCAAGAAGAGCTAAACCTAAAATTGCGCAGTTAGTTGTGATGAGGGGAAGGAATATTCCAAGTGCCCGATAAAGCGGCTGACTTACCTTTTTAATTACCATCTCGACAAACTGAACAAGAGCTGCAATCACAAGAATGAACGATGGTATCTGTAAAAATTCAAGTTTGTACGGAACAAGAACAAGATTAAACAACAACCAGCTAACTATTGCAGTTAGTACCATAACAAATGTTGTTGCCATTCCCATTGAAATTGCAGAAGAGGTTTTGTTTGAAACACCGATAAAGGGACAGATCCCCAGGAAGTAAGAAAGAACAAAGTTGTTAACCAGTGCTGCTGAAATAAATATTACCAGTAATTCCATAATTATACTCCAGCCTCTTTAAGAACTTCTTCTGTTATCTCTTCTCTGCCAACTCTTCTGTATTGAGAAATCAGCGCTTCTCGTTCAAGGTTTTTCTTTCTCTCAACATACAGATTTGAAAAACCCATCAGCAAGCCAAATACTATAAACGCACCTGCGGGTAAAATCATTATCAGCCAGGGTTCAAAAGCATTTGGAAGAACCTGGTATCCAAAGAATGTTCTGCTACCAAGTATTTCACGTATTCCGCTCATCACAACAAGAGCAATAAAAAATCCCGCTCCGTTTCCAAGGGCATCCAGCACCGATCTCAACGGATTGTTCTTTGACGCAAAAGCTTCCGCTCTTCCAAGTATGATGCAGTTGACAACGATCAGAGGAATGAAGGGCCCGAGCGATTTACTTAGTTCCGGGAATTGTGCTTTCATTACGAGATCAACAATCGTTACAAAACTGGCAATTACCACGATGTAAGTTGCAATTCGCACCTGGCCGGGAATAAGTTTTCGAATCAACGAAATCATCAGACTTGAGAACACTAAAACGAATGTTGTTGCAAGTGCCATTGCAATACCGTTAACTATAGAAACCGTAACGGCAAGTGTGGGGCAGGTCCCAAGTATCTGTTTAAAGATGGGATTGATTTCCCATAAACCTTTTGTGAATTCCTTTAAATGAGAGACTTGTTTTTTCATTTTGAAGCCTCCTTGTTTTCCAAAGCTCTCAACTTCGCTTTGGGTTTGATGGTTCTATACCCTTTACAAGTTTTACGGCCGGAGTTGTTACTAAACCATTATATTGATCCTTGTATGGCGGTTCAAGAATTTTTGTTCCGAGTCCCGGCGTTTCTGATTGCTCAAGAACTTCAATTGAAGTTATCTTATTTATTTCCTCTGAAAGACCTATCATCAATTTTATTTTCCCCTGGAAACCGTTTCCAGAATAAACAAGAGAATATCCAACCGATGAATCTGCTTCATTAAAAACTTTGTAAACTTCAAATCCGGCATCTTTAATTTCTTCATATCTTTTTCCGTCAAGATGAACAAGATAAATAGCACGTTCTGTTTCTGCTTTTTGGTTGATTGCTATTTTGGGCGCGGCCCAGTTATTAACCAATGACAGCGAACCTCCGGCAATGACTCCGATCAGAGTTAGTGTTGCAATTATGTGAACAACTTGTTTCATTTCTTTTTTCTCTCCTT
>JALONF010000324.1 GCA_025455085.1 Ignavibacteriaceae bacterium | reverse complement strand
TGCTGATTTTTTTGTAATTGAATCAGAATCTATTCTGCTCATCTTAACATTCGGGAAGTAAAATGCCAGCTCATCTTCAACTCTTTCGGTACCAGTTCCAAAGTGCTTTATTTGAATTGAACCGCAATGCGTACAAGCACCGGGAACATCTTTTACTAATCCGCAATAATGACATTCGATTAAATTCTTATTGATGTGATAAACCATCGGGACAGAGCAATTATCACAAACTTCAACTTCACCGCAGTCAGTGCAGTATATCTGAGTAGAGAATCCCCTTCTGTTTTGCAGAATAATAACGCCCTCACTTTTTTTCAACCTGTCTTCGATTTTATCGAGCAGAATTTTGGAAAAAATATTTTCCATTCGTTTCTTTTTTCTTTCCCTGTTCACATCAACAAGAGTTATCAAAGGCAATTTTGCGTTATCAATTCTCTCAGGAAGTTCTAGAAGTGAATACTTTCCTGATTTGGCATTATACATACTTTCAATTGAAGGAGTTGCAGATCCTAATAGGACAGGACAACCGACTATGCTTCCTAACATAATTGCTGCCGATTACAACACTCGATTTACCTTTGGATATTCTTTGCCAGGAATCGAATCTTTCTCCCGGCGACATCCTGCTGTGAATAACAGTTACTTCATCCCCGAATGAATTAAAGAATCGTGATGTGATTTGTGGAGTGAGAGAAATTTCAGGAACAAGTATAAGTACAGTTTTTTTTCGGTCGATTGCTTTTTTAGCTAGCTCAATGTATACCTGAGTTTTTCCACTTCCGGTAACTCCATGCAGAAGAAAAGTTTTGAAGCTTTCATCATCAATGATTTTTGATACCTCATCGATTACTCCAGATTGATTCGCTGAAAGTGAAAATTTTATTTGTTCTTCTTTGTACTGTTCAACATATCTACGATCAATTTCCTGTTCATAAAGTTTAACGATTCCTTTTGCAGCTAAAGAATCAAGTGAAGATTTTGAGGATGATGTTTTATGCAGAAGTTCGGCAACAGGCAATCCTTTTCCTTTTGCATTAACCAGTTCAAGAAGTAATTTGATTTGTTTTGGAGAACGCCTTTCTATTTCAGGGAAATGTGAATAAACTTCACCAACTGTTTTATCAAGTTTAACGTAATTAACAGTCTTTGCTTTTACCTTTGCCGGTTGAAGCATATCAAGCAACGTGACGACTCCATTTTCCTGCAAAGTTCTGAGAATTGAATAAATATTTTTCTTCTTCACAATCTTTTGTAGTTGCTGAAGACTTATTTCATCTCTTTCGGAGAGTACTTTCAGAATTTTTCCACGAGTCGATGATTTATTTTTTTCTTTTGATAGAAGGTGTGAAGAAGCTTTTTGATCGGCGATGATTTTTCTTTTTGATTCAACTTCAGAACCATACGGAACGGCAAGCTTTAATGCTTCACCGAATGAGCAGAGATAATAGTCTGCCAGCCATTCATAAAATTTAAATCCATCTTTATCAACAATTGGTTTTTCATCGAGAATATCGATTATTGGTTTCGGTTCGTCTTTAAGAGAAATTGTTTTAGGCTTATTAACGATGAATCCGGTGAGAGTTCGTTTACCAAACGGCGCAACAGCTCTTACTCCGACTTTAGCCTGACTTTCAAGCTCCTTTGGGACAAGGTATGTAAAAGCTTTTCGGAATGCTAAAGAAAATACTATTTCAGCATACATTTTTTATTAATCTTCAAGATACTTCGTCAATTCGACAAGACTTCCCTTATTAACATCAACACTAAACATTTTAAACTTCAAAGTCCTGATTGTATTATCCCACATAATTCTTTTATGACCTTCGGAGATGATTACTTCTCCATTTGTTGAGATGATACTATCCTCAAGCGGTATAGTAATAAAATAGAATGGTTCCTGATAAACGATCCCCTCAACTTTTGAGACATCATCAAATGAATATTTCAAAGTACCACTGAGCTTACCATCGGATATAAATAATTTTCTATCGAGAATAAATTTTCCCTCTTCACTCATTTGCTGAACAAATTCATCGCTCTCAAGGATAAAGTTAAATAGCTGATTTTTATCTTCCTCAAGTTCAGATGTATTCATAGCATCTGATCGAATATCGGATACATTAAGAGTAACTGTGCCGGATTTTTCATCATCAAGATTTACTTCATAAGAAACGGTATGAAAGACAAGACAACCCTGCATTAATATAATCAATGAGAATAGTATTAAGGATTTTTTAAATAACATTTTTTTATTCCTTATTAAATCATTTAAGTTCTATCGTAAAGCTAAATCAGTAATAATTAAAAATAAAGTTGAATAAATTTCTTTCGTGAATAGAGAAATTGAAAAGCAATAATTATGAGACGGCAGATTCGAGCAACGTTAATTGTTTTGTCGCTGCATTTAACTCAGCAAGTATTCCAAACGGAAGTGTAAATTTATCAGCAATGTGCCCAAATGATAATCCATAAATAACAGGTACTCCCAGGTTTCCCAGCCTGTCCTTTAATACTTCCATCAGCGTAAAAGAACCATTGAATGAAGGATTATTTTTACTCGGTTCACACATTTTGAATACTCCGAGTGCAATTCCAGAAACATTCTTAAGCTTACCGGCCTGAATCATTTGAGTGAGCATCCTGTCGACACGATAAGGCTCTTCAAGAAACTCTTCGAGAAAAATTATTTTATCTTCAAAATCAAGATCATACTCTGTTCCTATAAGCGATACAGCAAGCGATAAGTTACCTCCGATTAATTCTCCTTCTGCCCTGCCATCAGAAATAACTGTGATACCATATGGATTATAGTTATTATCTGATTTTGAATTTTCAAGCACAAGTTTCTCTTTTGGATCGAGGAGAACATCTTCAAAATATTTTACGCTAAAATTGCTGAATGTTGAAATTGAAACCGGACCATGGAATGTTATCAAGTTGCTTTTTTTATAAATCGCATATTGAAGAGCTGTTACATCGCTGAATCCTATAAGTGGTTTTGGATTATCTTCTATAAGATCATAATCGAGGAAAGGAATAATTCTTGCACAGCCGTATCCGCCGCGGGCACACATAATTCCCTGAACATCTTTTCTTTCGAACATTTCATTTAAGTCCTTTGCCCGCTCTTCATCAGTCGCTGAGAAGTAACCATTTTTCTGCATCAGTCTTTCAGTGTAAACTACATTAAATCCGAGACTCTGAATATTATTAATTGAATCTTGCTTTTCCTGTTCAGTGATGTAACTGCCAGGTGTAACCATTGCGATTGTATCACCTTGTTTCAATCTTGGAGGTTTTATGAGGCTTTTTTTTGTATAGCCTGACTTCTCTGAAAATGACTTAGGAAATACTGTTGCAGCAACAGAAGCAGCTGATATTGTCTTTATGAAGTTTCGGCGTTTCACTATAAATAAATTAACACTTTATTCTTATATCCACCGCAAAGATATTATTATCCTCCGTAACTACAAGTGGATTTAAATCGCATTCAGTTATTTCTTTATGATTGAGCATCATCTGTGCAACTGATTTGATTGTGTTTTTAATTTTTCCGATTTTTGTATTATTTATCATTCCATCAATATCATTATCTGTCAGATATGCAGATCGGATAACGGTATCATCAATATATTCAACATATTTCCCGCCCGAACCAAACATGACCATTGGGCCGAAACTCGGATCACGGAAACCGCCAACGAGAAGTTCAAACTTTGTATGGATGTATGGTTGAATGAGGAATGACTCAAGCTTAAGATTTTTCTCTTTAAAATTTTTCATCATTTCATCTGCGGTTTTCATCAACTCTACTTTGTCTTTAATGTTTAATACTACTCCTTTCAAATCAGACTTGTGAATAATTTTTTCACCTACTGATTTAAGAACAATAGGAAATTTCAAGTTGGCATCTTTCAAGTCGTCAAGATGCATCAGAGACGTTTTGACTATCGGGATATTATATTTTTCTGAAATGTCAATCACATCTTCCTGAGATAAAAATTT
>JALONF010000323.1 GCA_025455085.1 Ignavibacteriaceae bacterium | reverse complement strand
TTAAAATTAAAATAAAACAAGCGGCTTTAGCCGAATCATTTTGGGCTAAAGCCCAATCTAAATATTATCATCTCTACCACGAGCTAAAGCTCGTGGCTATTTTATTTGAGATTGCTTCTCCCGACCTGTCTGCCGGACAGGCAGGCTAAAGTCGGGATCGCAATGACACTATTGTGTTATTCTCCTAACCTTTGCAAAACATTCACCACACCAGCTCCGTGATATGAATGATATTCCTATAACAGGAAGCTGATATGTTCCCTGGTTAACAACACGAAGCATATAATAAAAATCTTTCGTCTGATTTCTTACCAGTTCGGTAAACAGTAGAAGCCTGTCATCACGCACATCCATATACTGAACATACATTGGATTCTTAGGAACCCACTTCAGCTCAGTTGCAGGATTCAGTCTTGGATTTTCAATTTCAAAACCAGCAGGAATCAAATCTGTGATAACTATGTTCTCAGCATTCCTGTCATAACCGGTTAATTCAATTTTACAAACAATAAGTTCACCCTGATAAAATCGAAAATCGGAAATCAGTCGGCCAGTCTTATAACTATAGAACGATCTTCTGATTTGGAGATAGGAATCCTCTTCTTTTACTTTTTCATTCAGCTTAACTCCCTCTGCACTCCAGAAATAATATACCTCACCTTTGCCTGAAGCTTTCAATGTTATGTTAGCCGAGTTAAGCTTGTCATCTTTAACAGTCAAATCTTTTCCTGAAAATTTATTAATTGATTTTCCATCCACAAGAATCTCAACCGAGACATTTGCATCTGCATTCAGGCTTGCAGCTTTGCCCAGTGCGAGGAAAGCAAACGATCTCTCCTGGGTTGAGTACATTCTGTCAGCATTCTGTGTAAGATATTTAATGATAGCTGGTATTTGCTTATTGGCTGGTTCAACTTCGAGAAGAACATTCAGCATAATTGCATTCGCACGGATATCTGAATCAAAACTTCCTCCAGTTAAACGATCAGTTCTTTCTGGAATGAAAGCATTCGGAATTATCTCGTAATAAGTATTCCATCTACCCATCAATGCATAAGAACCTGCAAGCAGATAACGCATATCCTCTGATACGAGATGAGGACGTGCTTTATAATAATTCATTGTTGCAATATCACCTTCACCAGCCATTGCAAGAACATAAAGTGAATATAAAATTTCTTTGTTCGCAATTTTTTTAATTGTTCTGCCAGTTGGAAGATAAGTTACATAATCGAAAGTGCTTTGTTCTTTTGCTTTCTGAGACAAATACTTCATCAGCTTGTTGAGCATACCCTCCGAAACATTAAATCCGGCTTTCTTTGCTTCAACTAAAAAGTGAGAAGCATACACCGAACCCCACCAGCTTGTTTCGGTTCCACCCTGCCAGTAAGCAATTGAGCCATCATACAACTGCATTGATTCAATCTTGCGTATTCCTTCCTTCACATAATAAACCGGATTGTTTGTTCGATACATTTCAGGCGCAACAAGTTTCGCCAGATCTTCAAAGTATAATTGCGGAAATAATTTTGATACGGTTTGTTCAACGCAACCGTGAGGATAACCGACAAGATACTTCAAATGTTTAGCAAACTTGACTGCAGGAAATTTGCTCATAGTTAAAGTCGTGCTTTGAGTTCCTTTGAGGAAATTCTTTGGTATATCTATTTTTATCTCTTTGCCTGCTGCAATCGTTCCTGAGCCGGTTTCAACTATGAGAGGTGAAATCGGTCTGACGGCAATATCAATTTCCTCTTTAATGTTTGCAAGTCCGGTAGTCTCAAAAATAATTTTACCAGCACCAACCTGCGATTGAGCACGGATACCAAATGTAACACTCTTAGCTGAGTTGGGTTCAATCTTTATTGTTTTTTTTGCTGATGAAGTAATCTTCAAAGGTCCTTCAACTTTCAATGTGACATCAACGCTTGCAGTTTTATCTGTTGTATTGATAACTGAGACAGGAGTAACAAGCGAATCATTAACAGCAAGAAAACGAGGAACCTGCGGCTCAATTATCAGATCATCAGCCACTTTCATTCGCTGTTCCGCTGATCCGAATCGCGAGTCGGTGTAAGCTACAGCCATCAGCCTAACTTCGCCATTGAATTGAGGAATATTTAGCGAGACAGTTACAACTCCATCGCTGTTGGTTTTCTTTATTCCGCTCCAATAAGAAAGCAGCTTAAATCTTTTTACTGATATCGGATTTGTTCTCTTCTGAAGCTGCTGTTCCATATCGCCGCCACCGGGAGATGAACTGATTTTTACAATCTCTGGTAAAAGCAGCTTATAGAGATCATAACTTTCAACCATCAGCGGTCGTTTTGCATACATAAATTCAAATGGATTTGGAGTTACAAAATTTGTTATCTGAAGAATACCTTCATCAACAGCAGCTACAGTGACATAAATATTTTTTTGTGCTTCAGTTTTTATAGTAATCTGCTGAGTTGTGTTCGGTTTGATTTTTTGGGATGCTGAAATAGAAACCGGAAGCTTGTTTTTATTCTTAACAACTTTCATAGAAGCGAAACCATGACCAACAAGGAATGGTGCTGTATCATCTTTACTGTGCTTTTTGAAAAGTGTAGCGGTAACATAAACATTCGGCATATGTTCATTGTCCAAGGACAACTCAAGCTCAGCTGATTTGCTGTTAACATCAATATACTGGTATGAATAAACGCTACCCCTTTCAAGTGTTACAAGAAGTTTTCCGGAGAAAGGACAAGTGAAAAGAATTTTAGCTTTTTCACCCGGCTCATACTGTTCCTTATCGAAAACGATTTCAACTCTTCCTTCTTTATCAACTTCAAATGAACCTGCAGTTGACGTACCCCAGCCATAAGCATAAAAATCATTTTTCTCATAGTCACTGCTTCCCTTCTTTGAAATGCGTAATTCGTACCTTCCTGATTTGGAGACCATAAAGTTGAATTTCGTTGGACCATTTATTGTCACATCTTTTTCCCATTCGGTAAATTCCTTTTCTTCGGAAGCATAATAGTATCTATCTGAGTAATCTTTTTTTAGAACTGTCTGCCACTCATATCTTACAAGCTTTGCATTTGCAAGAAAATTAATTATTTGTTTGTCATATTTATCAACCGCAACCAGATTGAAGTTTATATTTTCATTCACACCGTAGTAATAATCTGTTGATTTTATTCCGATGAAATAATCCTTTGGATACACATCAAAGCTTGCAGTGCGGGTTACGGTTCTGCCGGTCAGGTCGAATACACTTACATAAGCTGTTCCGATTACCACACCTTTGCTTTGAATTCCTGATGGGATATTATATTCGATTTTTGTTTTACCATCATTATCAAGCTGACCTTCAAGAAAAGTATGATCAACAGTAGTATTTGTTAT
>JALONF010000322.1 GCA_025455085.1 Ignavibacteriaceae bacterium | reverse complement strand
TCGTTGACGAGTGTTGCAACTTCATTGCCGAGTACATCAAAAACTTTCAGAGTAATCAATTGAGATTGCTTCGCTCCGCTCGCAATGACAGATGGGATTGAGAAACGAATCGTAGTAGAAGGATTAAAAGGATTCGGATAGTTCTGTTCCAAAGCAAATTCTTTAGGTATCTGCTTTTCATCTTCTACTGATGAAATTATTATATTAAAGCTCGATATTTCTGACCACGGACCAACACCACCATCGTTAACTGTTCTTACTTTCCAAAAATACTCAGTGTTTTCTTGAAGCAACCCGGCCGGGATCTGATATGATGAAGAATTAAGATTTAAATCAGCAATTAAAGCCGTAAATGCTGAATCAACAGAAACAACCAGTCGATAATATATCGCTGTAATCGTGCTGTCCCAATCAAGTACTGGAGTTAATGTATTGATAGTCGAATTATTAACCGGAAATAAGAGTGTTGGTGCTGTTGTGGTCGATAGATACAAATCCCAAATCTCCTGCTCTGTTAATGCAACATTATAAACTCTCACTTCATCAAGAAATCCCTGGAAGTTCGGTGAGCCTTCCATAAATTTTCCCATTCGCCAGTTAGTTCCGAGAACTGTGTTTGGTTCGGTTGATATAGTACCTGAAGCATCAAGTTTTCCATCAACATACAACTTTGTGATTCTTTCCGTACCGCTTTCGTAGACTCCGGCGACAAAATGCCAGATGCCATCAACTACATTTTGATTACCATATACAACTCCAAAACCATAACCATTGCCCAAACCTAATACATCAGTAATAAGGAAATGGAAATTAGTAGGAGCCAATTGTTGAGTACCATAATGAAAAATATTACTTCCATATTGATTATATACACCTGTATTTATCCACGCTGAAAAAGTTCTTGTCGAATTGCCAACAGGTAAATTGTTGCCCGGGTTCATTCCTTCAACGTAACTTTCAACACCGTTTGGGAAAAACAGAGAAGTGTTATCAATTCCATATCTGTCTATTGCAAATAAAGCATTGTGGTTTATTCCATCATTCATATTACCAGATTCATCATTGGTATTTCCGTTAAATGGAAAGAATGCCACTAGTCCAGTACTGGATACTAAGTATTCAGTTTCTATTTCAGCATCACTTAATGGTCTGTCATATATCTTAACTTCATCAACTGCACCATCCATATTTCCGGGCTGGCAATTGTTCTGGTATGATTCACCAACTGTAATAGGATATGGGCTGAAGTTATTGTAAGTAACATTGCCGGATCCACCAAGCTCTCCGTCAACATAAACCTTCGCAATGCCTGCGCCTGCATCAAGAGTTGCTGTTACCATATACCACTGGTTTTCAATAAAGGTATCATTTGTTTGTACAATGGACCATCCTGAGCTAGCCAGATAAAGTGCGATTTGTGTATTCCAATCGATAACAAAAGCAAAACCGTTAGGATATCCACAAACGTGTTTATCAATTATTACTCGCTGGATTCCACTCTTATATTTTATCCAGGCATTTATTGTAAATCCCGTCTCTAAGTTCAAGCTAACAGAATTATTAAGCTCAATATTGCTTGATTGATCAGGGAATGTATACGCTCTGTCAGGGTTATTAAATCTGTCCGGCACTAAAGAAGGATTTCCATTTATAATACCATCGTGTCCGTTGCCGCTTATATCAATTGTGTTGCCGTTGAATGGTAGATATGCAACTAAACTGTTTCTGGTTAAATTGTAGTCATCTAAAACTTCCACAGCACTTAACGACCTATTATAAATTTTTATTTCATCAACTTTTCCATTGAAACCACCGTTGCATCCATTGTACCCGCCAAGTGCCCAATCGGCCGAATTAATTACCGAATAATTAAATGCTACTGAATTTTTTAGTACGCCATCAACATAAATATACTGGTTAACATCATCATAAACCGCTACAACCTGATGCCACATCTCATCTGTATAATCTTCATTCGTACTCAGGATGTTATAACCTGATGATCCAGCCAGCCAGAATGTAATTTTACCATTAAATAACATCAGGATAAAACCGCTTTGTTCACCGCAAATATGTTTGGAAACAATCGGATAATTATTTCCCGAACCAGCACTGCCGGCAAATTTTATCCATGCGCTTAGAGTAAATCCTCCAGAAGAAAAATTTAATCCGGAGGTTCCGCTAACCTGAATCTTGTCAGACGAAAATCCATTATAGATAAAGTTGTACGATTTAGCAGCCTGATTAAACCGATCACTTGTGAGTGTTGCCCCCGAAACAGTTCCATTGTAGCCATTGCCTGATTCATCATTCGCATTTCCATTAAAAGGATAGTATGCTACAATTCCCGAATCAAGATTTGCTTGTGCAAATACGTTAGTAAAAACAAGAGTGAAGACAACTGCTATTAAAGAATGTAAATAAGATTTCATATACCCCTCAGATTTTTAGTTATAAAATGTGAATAGGATTTAGTAAAAAATATTTGAAAGGAACATTATTAAGAATCATTATAGATGTGAGTTTCAACTTGTATGCCTTGAACAATGACTACTGCGGATGGTGAAAACGAGGTTGATCCTTTCATAAATTAACTTTCAGAATAAAAGAAACGAAAAAGTTACTTGTAATAAAGGCTGCAAGAACTTTACTTATTCGAAAAAAGCATAAAACTTCAATCAAACTTATAACAATTTTATGAAATATGATTTTTGAATTATTTATCTATTTAATTAATACCATCTTCTTTGTTTGAATAAATTCTCCAGATGTCAGCTGATAGAAATAAATTCCGCTTGCCATCTCAGGTCTGGAGACCTGAGCTACATTGAACTCAATTTTGTATTTTCCAGCGGGTTTGTTCTCATCAACAAGTGTTGCGACTTCATTTCCTAACAGATCATATATTTTTAAAGTTACATCACCGTTCACTGGTAACTTATAACTGATTACCGTAACAGGGTTGAACGGATTTGGATAATTCTGTTCTAACTTAAACTCTGTTGGTTTCTCTGCTTCATCTTGTATGGATGATAGTTGTGTGTATTTCAGTAAAATTTTGTTACCACCATTAATGTAACCATTTGTTGGTGATGTAAAATGCACGCCATTTAGGAAGCCTCGGGTAAGATTGTGCTGAAG
>JALONF010000321.1 GCA_025455085.1 Ignavibacteriaceae bacterium | reverse complement strand
ATCAAGCCATCCATCACCATTAACATCACCAACATCGAGATGTCCGTGATAATCAATATCTGCAGATTGCCAGTTCGGTGTTGCTGGAAATGTTCCGCTGCCATTGTTGTAGTAAACCACAACTTTTTGGATAGATATATCATTACCGTTTGCAACAACAAAATCGAGCCAGCCATCGCGGTTAATATCTGCAAAGGCACCACCGGTTGAGACACTGGTTACATCTGTTGAAATCCAATCTGGATTTTGTGGGAATGGCACTTGAGGATACAGTTGTGTGGAGATAATTAAGAAGAGAATTACCGAAAAGAATTTTTTCATTTTAAACCCCTCATGGTTGTTTAATCTGAAATACTTATTTAGACCATAACTAAATTAATAATTTTCACTATCAATCACATTTAAAATATAAAACCCCTCCTTGCAGGAGGGGCTAATTAAATTCGATATTCTTACTTTATAATAATCATCTTCTTAACATCGACAAACTTTTCAGCTTCCAGCCTGTAGAAATAAATACCTGAGGTTAATGAACCAGCATCAAATTCAACTTCGTGAAATCCTTCTCTAAGTCTGCCGCTTAATATTTCAGCAACTTCCTGACCTAAAGTATTATATACACTCATTCGAACATCCGATTCTTCAGGAATAGCAAACTTAATTCTGGTGCTTGGATTAAAAGGATTTGGATAGTTCTGATCCAACGCAAAAGCAACCGGTGCAGGAATAGTAACCTCAACAATCTGAGAGTATTCAAACGATCCATCAAAATCAATCTGCTTCAATCTGTACGTGAAAGTTCCAACAGGAACATCCCTGTCAATGTAAGAGTATGAATTCGGTTCAGTGGTTGTCCCATTTCCATCAACAAAATCTATCGTTTCAAAATCACCACCGCTGCTTCTCTGAATTTCGAAACCACTATTATTAGTTTCAGTTGCTGTCATCCAGTTTAATTCAACTGCACCTTCAAATACCGAGGCTCTAAATGAAATAAGCTCTACCGGAATTCCTTGTTCTACAGCATCCCAAAATGCAGTGCTGAAAAAACTTGTTCCATTATTATTTCCTCCTGATGATGTGCAGCCGCCATGCGTATGAACGCCAACAGCCACATTTGTTAATGCATCAATTACCGGGCTGCCGGAATTTCCTCCCGTTGTATCAGTGCGATATCTCATAGTAGTACCGCTTGAACCTGCATTAGGACCTACGTGTGTTTGCTGAACCTGGTTTCTAACACCGGTTGCAGTTCCATAACCTGTAATTCTTATTGAATCCGGACTGTAATTTTGTGCTAAAGGCCAGTATGTTCCCTGTGCCTGGATTGGCAAAAGATTAGTGACTGAGTTTGGATAAGCTTCAATTACTCCCCAATCATCGCCAATACCGCCATTAACAAAAATCCGCGTGGATACGTTTACGGAGTACTGATCTTCCGGACCGGGGTGTTGAACTGTTCCATTTGGCAATGAAGGAGGCACATTAAATTGTAATACTGTTGAACCAGTAGCTGAAGTTAAGCAATGACCTGCTGAAACGATTTTTCCGTTTGGAATTATCCAGCCAGTGCAGCCGGGACTGAGTAACCTACCAGTCGCCTGCTGGTTTGAAAGTTCGCGGTCATCAGTGGATCCGCAAATAGATAGTGGAAGTTCACCCTCATACCATTCACCAACTATTATTTCATCAATATGAATAAATACTTGTTTATCTGACTGAGCAAGGAATAATTTTATTTCAACAGCATTTCCGTTGAAGTAAGCGCTGAAATTATTCCATTGTTCTAAAGAAACTGAATTAAGCTTTTGCCAGAGACCATCATATACAGATTTTATAATAATATAGCTTCCGTCGCCAAGGTTTGAGTCGGAGAAATGCAATTGAATCCAAGGTACGGAATGCAATTCAATAATACTGCTGAAAACCTCTACTGGATTATTCTCCGGCGATCCTTTGCCATCAAAAACACCTGATTCAAGATGATAACTTTGAATATAATACTGAAGTGGTGCTGTTTGAGCGAAACTATTTGTAATGAAGACAAGTAAAGAAAGCACTGCAGATATAAAGAAAGTTTGTAGGCTTGATTTCATATTTTACCACCTATTTTTAGTTGATGAAAAGGGATGAAATGGGCTTCTAAAAAGCCAGAATTCTAACTCCAAAATAAAAATTTATTAACGCAGATTCAACCTTTTTTTAAAACAATTATTTCAGGAGAATCACGGCACAATCGGGATTTCTGACCTGTCTACCGATAGGCAGGTTAATTCATTTCATCATTTAATCATCAACATTTTTTTGGTTTGAAGGAAGTTACCTGGTTGTTCCCCATTTGCAAATATCTGATAAAAATAAACTCCGCTTGCCAAACCGTCCCCCTTAAAAACAACTTCATAATGATCTGGTTCTTTTTCTTCATCTAATATTTTTCTTACTTCACTTCCAAGTATATCATAAACTCTTATTACTACTCTCGACCGGTAAGGTATATCAACAAATATTTTTGTCTCATTATTAAATGGGTTGGGATAATTCTGACTCAAATAAAATTTTTGTGGCGGGATAATTGGAGGAGGAGATGCAGAATATTTCTGAACCAATAATTCGTACGGAGTATTCAGAATGATATTTGCCTTTTGTCGTAACTTGTTTATTGCATCTTTGTAATCCTCACCAGCAGATGCTAATAGAGCAACCATTACCCATTGAGTGTCTTGCGGAGCAAAATTAAACGGACCCGAAAATATTGTGATTCCAGCACCTCCGCCTGTACCATAATTACAAAGCCATCCTCTTTCTGTAACTGGGTCACCACTAAAAGGAAATTTAGTCTGTAAACCAGAAGTTGGATCAATTATTAAGCTTCCATTTCCATCCAATCCTCTTGCAAAATTCCAGGCATCAGTCCTTGATTGGGCTGGACGCGTTAGAGGATCTACTACCGCATCATCACTAATTGCGTGAAAACTTGTCAGTTGGAGATTTTTATAATTTTCTTTTTTCATTCCTTTAAAAACTGCACTATCACCCTGAGATGGGACTGCTGGTCCATATTTGAGAATATATCCAACTGTGTAGGGGTTAATATTAAGGAAATTAGAATTAGGCGTAAATACTCTTTAAAAAATCTTGTTAAATTAGTAAACATTGTATGCCGTATAACTAAAAAATCATTAATTCATTTTA
>JALONF010000320.1 GCA_025455085.1 Ignavibacteriaceae bacterium | reverse complement strand
AATGGTCATAGCTGTTGAGTTGTTCTTCAGAGGAATAAAACCTTTTGTTCAGGATATTCTTGGAATAAAATAAAAAACCCCGGGTCATCACTCCGGGGTCTCTTCATCATCCACATAGGGGGCTATTTTGTAGGAGGGAGTAAGACCGTGTCTATTACGTGTATAATTCCGTTAGAAGCCTGCACATCTGCACCGGTAACCTGGGAATCGTTGATCATAACTTTACCATCGACTGTCTTAATCTTAATATCTGATCCGTTAAGTGTTGTTGCTTTATCAAGTTTCACTACATCTGTAGAAGAAACATTTCCAGATACAACGTGATACAATAAAACATTCTTTAATGCTTCTTTATCCTTTAGTAAACCTTCAAGTGCGCCTTCAGGTAATTTCTTGAAAGCATCATCTGTTGGTGCAAATACCGTGAAAGGACCTTCACCCTTTAATGCATCAACTAACCCAGCTTCAGTCAAAGCGGTTGCTAAAGTTGTAAAATTACCGTTGCTTATTGCAGTTTGAACGATATCGTTTGTAACTGATTTTGTTACCATCTTTGTGTCAAGTTGAGCAAATAGTGATGTAGTAAATACTACTAATGTGATCAATGATAACGCTATATTTTTCATTTTATTCTCCATTTTTAGTTGTTTATTGAATTTACATATTAGAAAACATCAAAGCTGAATAGATAGTTCCAGACAATATTGGAATTTTTATGGATATCTTTATTTGACCTTGTAATTTTTAGGAATATTGCGAGGTATCTGTGTTGTCAAATAATATGTGAACAAAGAAAATTAATTAGGCATGTCTAAAATATTCTAATGATTTTAAGCAAAACTTGAACTCATCCCTACCTCGTCAGAGTCCGTTTGACTCTAACGGAGTCAACGACCTTCTCTTAAGAAGAGAAGGGCTTATTAAAAATTGAGGCATAATATTGACATTCGGTCCGATCATAATCATTTATCGATTAATTGACAACCTGCCTGCCGGCAAAGGCAGGGATTAGAGTGAGGTCATTTTATTATGCATCGGTAATAAATAGTGCTAAGAGACTCCGGCTAATGACTTCTAAATTTGAATCTAATCATAATCAGAAACATCATACTTCTGTAAATTCAAACAAATATTCAAATATTCAAAAAAGGGAAATATGGAAACAAAAAAAGTTTACCTAAAACAAGTTAAAGGACTAACGCTCGCAGCAAAAGGGGAGTCAAATCACTGGATTACAATGGATGGCCCTGAAAAATTAGGTGGAAGTGACGCCGGTGTAAGACCGAAAGAACTAATCTTAATTGGTCTGGCAGGTTGTACTGCAAGTGATGTGGTGAGTATTCTTCAAAAAAAGAGAGTCAAATTAACAGACTTCGAAATCAACATAACCGCTCAGCAGACTATTGAACATCCGAAGGTATTTGCCAGTGTAGACCTTGAGTACGTGTTTTATGGTAAGGGCATTCAACCTAAAGATGTAGAAAGAGCAATCGACCTCTCAACAAATACTTATTGCGGTGTTTCTGCAATGTTAAAAAAAGCGATGACGATAAATCATACTTATCGAATTGTTGAAACTGAAGAAGAGACAGTTCTCTTAACTTCCTAGGTCGATTTACAATATTTTCGTAAGCTCTCTTTAACTTTTTTGGTATAGACCGATACTGTTTCCATCGGTGTCGGTTATTACCGCATACCACCCCATAGCTGGAATTGTGGTTTTACCGACTTTGATATGTCCGCCAGCTGTTTTAGTTTTTTCTAATACCTGTTCAAGATGGTCAACTGTAACATGGAAAACTGTTGTGTTGCCTTTAGCGACAGATTCAACTTTTCTAATTCCAGCCATAATCCCCTGGTGATTGTTGTAAAGTAAATAACCATTCCCAAAAGGTTTAAAATCCCAGTCTAAAACCTTCTTGAAAAATTCCGATGAACGATTAACATCTGTTGACGGGATCTCGACGTGAGAAATCAGTGGATTTGGCATATTAACTTCCTTAATTTTCTATAAGTATTAAATTGAATTTTTAACTTTCCTGTGTGCAAAAATAAAAATATATCCTTCAATCAGAAAACATTTTTTATAGATGCAAAAAAATCTGCCCAATAATGTCTTATTTAACAAACTTGTTTCTTATTGTCATTCTTTGATTTCATTTAGGAAATCTTCTGAAAGAAAGAAAAGACTTATGAAAAATTTTATAATTATTATAGCATTGTTAATCCCAACTGCAAACGCGCAGGATGCAAAAGAGATAGTCCAAAAAGCTGATGAGCTGATGCGGTCAAACAGCAGCTACTCAGAGTTAAAGATGACAATACAGAAGCCTGACTGGTCACGAACGATGGGAATGAAAGTCTGGGCACTCGAACCAGATTATGCTTTGATTTATATTACTGAACCGGCACGCGATAAAGGCAGCGTTACTCTAAAAAGAAAAAATGAAGTATGGAACTGGCTGCCTTCTGCACAAAGAGTTATAAAAATTCCACCATCAATGATGCTTCAAAGTTGGATGGGATCAGATTTTACGAATGATGATCTCGTACGTCAATCCTCCGTTGTGAATGATTACAATCATAAACTTATTGGTGAAGAAAAATTAGAGGACTACGATTGCTACAAAATTGAAATGATTCCCAAACCGGAGGCAGGGGTTGTTTGGGGTAGAGTTATCACATGGATAGTAAAGAATAGCTATCTACAAATAAAAGCTGATTATTATGATGAGGATGATATCCTGATAAAATCATTCATCGGCAGCAATGAAAAGAAAATGGGTGGAAGGAATATTCTCACATACTGGGAAATGGTTCCTGTTGATAAGCCCGGCAATAAAACGATAATGGAATACACAACAATTGAGTTCAACTATAAAGTTGATGAATCATTTTTCTCTGAACAAAATATGAAAAGAGTGCGGTAATTAATGAACACATATATCTCACTTGCCTGGCGTAATCTTTGGCGAAATAAGCGGCGTACACTTATTGCGTCCGCTTCAGTTTTCTTCGCTGTGATTCTTGCTCTTCTGATGCGTTCAATGCAAACCGGATACTACGATTATATGATTGATTCTTCGGTAAGAATGTACACAGGATATATCCAGGTTCAGGGAAAAGATTACTGGGAAAAAAGATCTCTTGAGGAGAGTATGATTCTGGATGATGAAAAGATTGATAGGATAAATCAC
>JALONF010000319.1 GCA_025455085.1 Ignavibacteriaceae bacterium | reverse complement strand
TAATTGTATATAAAAGTTTTGAAGAAAAATAAAATAGTTCAGTCCGGGCAATCGCTCACTTTATTTAATTACGGTGGGAGGAAAGTCCGAGCTTCATAGAACAGGGTGCCGGGTAACGCCCGGAGTCCCGATTTTCGGGATATTGACAGTGCCACAGAAAATATACCGCCACGATTTATCGGGGTAAGGTTGAAAAGGCGGGGTAAGAGCCCACCGCTCTATTGGTAACAATGGAGGCAAGGCAAACCACACCCGAAGCAAGGTCAAATAGGGAAACCGTTTCTTATTCATTTAAGAATCAGAGTTGTTCGCTCTGGAGGTTTCCGGGTAGATCGCTAGATTCTATCAGTAATGGTAGAACCAGATAAATGATTGCCGTCCCGATTTATCGGGGAACAGAACTCGGCTTATAGGGCTGGACTTTTTATTTGTTCTTTCAGAAGATTGAAAAACCCTATGGGAAGAAGACACTGGAAAATAAAAGATGTCTCCGATGAGCTCTCTGTTCAAAGACTTACGGATTCACTTAACATCTCCCCGATATTGGCAAGACTGCTGGTTATCAGAGATATAAAAACCTTCAACCAGGCCAAGCAATTCTTCCGTCCTTCCATCGAATCATTATATGATCCTTTCCTAATGGATCAAATGGAATCTGCTACCACAAGAGTTATAACTGCACTCACTCAAAATCAAAAGATTTGTATCTACGGCGACTATGATGTCGATGGCACGTGTGCTACAGCTCTTCTCTATATGTTTTTAAAGGAGCTGGATGCTAACGTTGAATTTTATATTCCGAGAAGACTTGAAGAAGGATATGGAATTTCAACTACTGCAATTGATATCGTAAAAGAAAAAGGGACAAACCTGATGATTGCGGTTGACTGTGGAATTACTGCAATCACCGAAACGGATTATGCAAATCAACTTGGTATTGATGTTATCATTTGCGATCATCATCAGCCAAAAGAAGATATTCCTAAAGCTTTTGCTGTACTCGATCCATTAAAACCTGGATGCAACTATCCGTTCAAATATCTTTCCGGTGCAGGTGTTGCATTTAAACTTGCACAAGGTTTGTGCGAAAGGATTGGCAAACGCGGACTTCCTCTAAAGTATCTGGATCTTGTAGCCCTTGCAGGTGCTGCAGACATTGTTCCACTCATAGATGAAAACAGAATTCTGGTAAACGAGGGATTAAATCAGGTCAACGTAAATCCTCGCCCGGGAATTGAAGCACTTATTGAAATGGGCAGACTTCAAACAGGTCAATTAACTTCCGGGCAAATAGTCTTCACACTCGCACCTCGAATAAATGCTGTCGGACGTTTAGGTGATGCAGAGCGTGCAGTAAATCTGCTCATCGCTACTAACAAAAAGGAAGCTCTTAAATTGGCCGAAGTGCTTGAAACAGAAAATTATGAAAGAAGAAAAATTGATGTTGATACTTTTGAGGCAGCTAAGGAACTTGTTGATTCACAGATAGATCTGGATGAGGAGCTTGCCATTGTTCTGCACAGTGAACACTGGCATCCTGGTGTAATTGGAATTGTAGCTTCACGACTGGTTGAAAAATATTATCGCCCCTCCGTTCTTCTTACCACAATTGATGGTATAGCTAAAGGTTCTGCAAGAAGCATCAACGGATTTAATATTTACGAAGCTTTACAAAAATGTGATGATCTTCTTCTTCACTTTGGTGGTCATCAGGCAGCAGCAGGGCTAGCACTCGAGGTAAATAAAATTGATGAGTTTAGAATAAGGCTTAATGAAGTACTAAAATCATCAATCACCAGTGAAGATCTTTCAGAGGAAATTTCAATCGATTCAAAAATCAGATTTTCGGAAATTACTCCAAAATTTTTAAGAATACTTGAACAATTTTCTCCATTTGGACCAGGCAATCTCAGACCTGTATTTTTAAGTGAAAGCGTTCACATCGCTAATGTTCCGAGAATAGTCGGGAATAATCATCTGGTAGCAAGTTTCAGGCAAAGCGGGACTGACAAAGTATTTGACTCGATAGGTTTTAACATGGGCGATCATTTCGATCTTATAAAAAATTATAATGCTGAACTCGATATAGTTTTTTCAGTAGATAAAACCATTCGTGACAGCAGAATTTTTCCACAACTTAAATTAAAAGATATCAAAGCAAGAACTTAAAGGAGATCTTTCAATGTCAGGGCATTCAAAATGGGCAACCATCAGAAGAAAAAAGGGAGCGCTGGATGCGAAGAGAGGAAAACTCTTCACAAAATTAATTAAGGAATTAACTATAGCTGCGCGTGAAGGAGGAGGAGATCCTGCTGGAAATCCCAGACTAAGGCTTGCAATTGATAATGCTAAAGCTGCAAATATGCCTGCCGATAACATCGAGCGTGCAATTAAAAAAGGTACCGGTGAACTTGAAGGAACGACTATCAGCGAACTTACTTATGAAGGTTACGGCCCGGGAGGAATTGCACTGTTGGTTGAAGTCGCAACCGATAATAAAAACAGAACCGTGGCTGAAGTAAGACATATCTTCAGTCGACACAGTGGAAATATGGGTGAAAGCGGATCGGTTGCCTGGATGTTTGAGAAGAAAGGAATAATTACTTTGCCGAAACAGGGAAAGTCAGAAGACGATATTATGGAATTGGTATTGAATGCCGGTGCTGAAGACATGAGAACTGAAGATGAATATTTTGAAATACAAACTGATGTTGAATCTTTTGAACCCGTTCGAAAAGCACTTGCAGAAAAAAAACTTGCAATGGACAATGCATCGCTTCAATGGATTGCTAAGAACAATGTGAATATCGCAGGAGAAAATGCTGAGAAGATGATGAAACTAATTGAGGGTCTCGAAGACTGCGATGATGTGCAGAACGTTTATTCTAATGCTGACTTTGATGAAGAGTTTCTAAAGCAGCAATCTTGATTTATAATTTCATACTAAATAAAATACAATGATTATACTCGGTGTTGATCCGGGCACTATTGTAACTGGCTACGGAATTATTGAATACACCAATAATAAGTTTAGAAGAATTTCACACGGGGTAATAAAACTTCCTTCCACTAAATCACTGTCTGAAAAGATAGAGATTATATACGCAGAACTCGACAATCTGCTGAAGATGTATAAGCCTGATGAGTTTGCCATTGAAACAGCTTTTTATGGTAAGAATGTACAATCAGTTTTAAAGATTGGTTATGCA
>JALONF010000318.1 GCA_025455085.1 Ignavibacteriaceae bacterium | reverse complement strand
TGCACAACCATAAATGGAATGGAAGAATTCACAACGTTGAAAATTATCATCAGGGATTTTGAAACTCCGAAGTTGAAGCAATACGAAAACCTACTTGATAAACTTGCGAAAAAAGCTGTTGCAAAATTTCCTGGTTCAAAGTATGAATTCAAAGTTATCAATCAGTACAGAAATATGAGGGAAGTACTAGTCAAGCATCCGCAGGTTGCAAAGTATGCAGTTCAAGCGATGAAGAATCTAGGCATAAAACCGATAATGCATCCGATTCGTGGCGGCACAGATGGTTCAAGATTATCGTTTATGGGTCTGCCTTGTCCAAACATATTTGCTGGCGAGCACAGTTTCCACTCACAGCTTGAATGGGTTGCAGTGCAGGATATGGAAATGGCGGTAAAGGTTATCGTCGAGATAGCTAAGATTTGGGAGAAGAGAAGTTAGTAATTAGTTGGTAGTTGGTTGTGGGTAGTAAAACTATAGTCAAGCAATCTAGTCTTGAGGACTTGGAAGTATATAAAATATCTTTAGAGATAAGTGATAGTGTTTGGAATATTGTAATTCATTGGGATAATTTTTCGCGAAATAATATCGGTGGTCAACTTTTAAGAGCAATTGATAGTGTTGGTGCCAATATCTCCGAAGGATATGGAAGAGGAAGTAAAATTGATAATTCTCGTTTTGTAAAAATTGCCAGAGGATCCTTATTTGAAACAAGGCATTGGCTGACCATTTCGAAGAGAAGAAAACTTTTATCAGACTCTGATACGAAGAAAATTCTTGAGGCTATAGAAAGCCTTCTTCCAAGATTGAGTGCATATATTAACTATCTCTCTAAATCTTCGAACAATCAATGACTACTCACTACCGACTACCTACCAACCACCGAAAACCCGAACTAATGGCTCCAGCCGGAGATTGGACAATGTTGCGAACAGCAGTTAAAGCCGGTGCAGATGCAGTTTACTTCGGCGTTGATAAACTGAATATGCGCGCCAAAGCGAAAAACTTTTCAATTGAAGAACTTCCTGAAATTTCTAAATTCTGCAGATCGAAACCTGCCTCGCCTGCAGGCGGGAAAGTAAAAACTTATCTAACTCTCAACACAATTGTTTTTGAAGATGAACTTGCTGAAGCAGAACAGATAATCAAAGCAGCAAAGAAAGCAAAGCTTGATAGAATAATCTGTTCAGACCTAGCTGTAGCTGAGCTGTGCAACAAGAATAAAATGCCTTTCTGTATTTCCACTCAAAGTTCAATTTCAAATTCACTTTCGGCTTCAGTTTATAAAAAACTTGGAGCGGTAAGAATTGTGCTTGCACGAGAGTGTTCACTTGATGAAATAAAAAAAATTAGAAAGAACACTGATCTTGAAATTGAAGCGTTTGTTCATGGTGCAATGTGTATCGCAGTAAGCGGAAGATGTTTTATGAGTCATCACCTTTTTGGACAAAGTGCCAACCGGGGTGAATGTATTCAACCGTGTCGTAGAGAGTACGAAGTATATGATACTGCAGCAAATAAATCATTACTTATTGGAGACGATTATGTTCTTTCACCAAAAGATCTTTGCACAATTGAATTTATAGATCAGTTAATTGAAGCTGGGATTGATTCATTCAAAATTGAAGGAAGAAAAAGAGCTCCTGAATATGTAACGAAGACTGTTTCTGTTTATAGAAAAGCAATTGATCTTCACTTTAAGAAAAAATTAACAGCAGAAAAGAAAAAAGAATTTCTTAAAGAACTTGAAACAGTTTACAACCGAGGTTTCTCATCAGGATTTTATTTCGACAAACCCTCCTCCGAAGATTATGCAGGAGTTGAGGGAAGCAAAGCAACTACAAGAAAAGTTTATGTCGGCAAAGTTCTTAATTACTTTAAGAAACCAAAAGTTGCTCACATTCTTTTAGAATCAGGAAAGTTGAAGCTAAACGATAAAATCCTGATAATTGGGGAAACAACGGGTCTTGTGGAAACATCTCTGCAGAAAATTATTGTGAATGAAAAATCTGTTAAGGCAACTTCAAAAAGCGACGAGGCTTCCTTTATTACTCCTGAACTTGTTCGCAGAAATGATAAAGTTTATCTGGTTGAAAATATTCCCAGTCTTTCTAAAAAATGAAAACCAAATGAACTTTTTTAATCGATTTTTTGTTTTTCTGTAAAAAAAAGTCAGGAGAAAAAATGAATTGTCCCGTTTGCAAAGAAAGTGAATTAGTAATTTCCGAAAGACAAGGAATTGAAATCGATTATTGTTCGAAATGCCGTGGTGTGTGGCTGGACAGAGGAGAGCTCGATAAAATAATTGAAAGGTCTGTAAAGTTTGATGAACCCGATCAAAAACTTTTTGATAATGACCGAAGATATGATGACCGTAAAAAATATTCGGATGATTATTACAAAAGAAATAAACGAAAATCTTTTCTTGGTGAGATTTTTGATTTTTAATCAATGATAACTCTTGAAGTATTTATTTACCTCGCCGGTGGTTTAATCTTTCTATTCATTGGTGCAGAAGGATTGATACGTGGTGCCTCGGCGCTTGCACTTCGAATTGGCATTACTCCACTTGTTGTGGGACTGACTGTAGTTGCCTTTGGTACTAGCACACCAGAACTTGTGGTGAGTTTAAAAGCAGCTTTAATCGGCAACAGTTCAATCTCACTCGGAAATGTTGTTGGTTCAAACATAGCAAATATTGCACTGATACTTGGTATTGCTGCTCTGATCAGACCTCTTGATGTTCATGCAAATGTAATCAGAAGAGAAATTCCAATTATGATCGGACTTAGTATTTTGCTGATTATTCTTTTAAACGATGAAGAGTTGAGTTTAATCGATGGAATAATTTTCGTTGTCGGAATAATTACTTATACGGTTGTGAATATTTTGATGGCTCGAAAAGAAAAAAATGCTGAGGTTGAAAATGAATTTAAAGAAGGATTGAAAACTAAACTTGGTGTTTCGGTTTCCATAGTATTTGTAGTTGGCGGATTAGGATTAATGATATTAGGTGCTAACTTATTTGTGACAAGTGCAATATCGATTGCAAAAGCGATTGGTGTCAGTGATGCAATCATCGGATTAACCAACTGATAACGTCGATAGTTGCTGCGCATAAAAACGAATCGGATATTGCAATTGGAAATGTAGTTGGCTCAAATATTTTTAACATTCTTGGAATACTTGGTATCACCGCCTTGGTAATACCACTAAGTTCTGAAGGTATCAGTTATGTTGACTTTGGAGTTATGCTTTTTACAGCTATAATTCTTCTGCCTCTTAGCAAAACGGGATTTAAGTTTTAATATTCAGAAATCTTTAAAAGATTAACTTCTGATTCCATTTCTAAAACCCATTTCTTTTAAGTAAAAAGTCAACTATTCATTGCTTTACCCTTTTAATTGAAGTACATTTCGGCTGTAAAGATTAATGCTTCATCATTTTATTTCCTGAAGAAGCTATGGGGATGGCAAATGAAAATAAGTTCACTAAAGACTTACCGGCTGAAACCTCATCTCTAGATTCAACCCTTAAAGCACTGCTATATAAATTAGAAAATCTTTCTATACCGCCTGATGAAATAGAATTACCTGAGCAGCATCTTGAAGAAATATTATTTAGCCTGTATGGACAACTAAGAAGTCTGGCAGCTAAAAAACTTGATGAAAAAGGAATCTCTCCATCCAATAAAATTATAAGAAAATTACTCGGAACTGACTCTTCTGAAGTTCTTATTAAATATCTGGAGTTCACCCGTGCAAAACACAATGATCTGCTTTTTCTAATTCCGGAATTTGGTAAACCGCCGCCAGTAATAAAATCTCTGCAAGCTTGTGAAAATATTTGCAGCGAAAATCTTATAAGAGAAGTAATTGCTAAATTAGGATGGGAACGAGTCAATTATGGACTTTCGGTAAAGCATTATATAGGCTTGAGTATTAATGGATCTCTGCCGCTTTTCGTTTCTGATGCTGAAGCCAGATTGTTTGAAAAAACATTGGCTGCAAACAGAGTATCAGAGTTTTATTTTTTTACAGCTCACGGTGGTTCACCAGTTGAATCCAAAGCCATTTACAAATCAGAAGAACCCGTTGCGTTATTTCGTTCATATAATTTAGCACACGCAAATCTGCTGAAAGAAATTCTCGACGTTGCTCCATTAACAGCAGCAAAAGTTAAAGGAATAATTGAGCAGCTTGATAAAATTGTTAGTGATTTTGTTAAGCTTTTTCAGTCCTATTCAGATGAGTGCAAAATCATTCCTGACATTTATGAAAAATTGAAAGCAAAAGTGATTGCTGAATTAGAAAAAGAAACTTCGGATTCACATTTATCAGCAGATCTTACCCGGCTTGTGCAAATGTTCGAGGATCCGCATAATGCTGCCGAAGTTCACACATTGCACGGATTAAAGCGGTACTTACATCAGAAGGGACTTCAGCTAGGTTTCAAACTTGTCGATCAATCCAAATCACCAAATCAAAATATTTCCTTGGTGTTAACAAACAGAAATAAAGTACTGTCTGTCGTACAAAATATTAATTTTGCCGACTTCGAACCCGCATCTGAGACTGAATTATTATCTAATGACTTCCCATATCCGATTAAGGCGGTTATAGATGGTATCGAACGACAGATGCTTCACGGACTTGGGAAATTTCCTTCTGTAAACATTTTCTGTTATGGCAATGAAGTTCATTATTTTATCTGGTTCAGGAATCACCCTGTTTTTATAAGAATTGATTTCTCACCGCCGCTGCAAGGCGGTATGATTGATCTTCAGTACTTCGGCGTTAGCAATTATGAAATAGCAGACCATCCCAATATCTATCTTGATGCAATAAGATATTTCTTCCAGTTTCTTGAATTCGATGTTAAATTGAAGGGAACCCATATTCACGCAAGATATGATAAAGAGCGTGCGCTTGATCTGAATCAGCTATGTGAAAGAGTTCAATATCTTTTCTGTCTTACACCTTATTTAATGGATCTGGATTGGGTTATAGGTTCTTTGAATCTTCCATCAGATGCGAAGAAAAAAGTTATCACTGCCTGGGCAAAAATGTTTAAGGAATGGTGTGTCCTGCCGATTGATGATCTCTTAACAAAAGATCGTCTTGGAATTATTCAGGATATTCTGGACACACCTGAAGGAGAGTATGAATTAGTTTGGTCAGGTGATGGTGATTATCAGGATAGATTTACTGTGAAAATTGAAATAAAAATTTCAAAGTTCGCAGATGATAATCCTTATCTGCCCGGGCAAAGGTTATGGGAAGAAAATTTGCTCCATCCATTACGTGAAGCATTAAGAGCTAGTGAAATATTTGAAATACAGGACGGATTTAAAGAAGCTTCAGCAGAATTATTTGAAAAAATTCACGAAGCAAAATGGTTTGCTGATATTTTGAACAGCAGAGGAAAAGAGCTTGAATCATCAGCAGCACTGGCAAAAGTAATTATACCAATTGAACAGACTCTCAGAATTCAAACAACCGGAACGTTGGAAAATTTTAAAGTTCAAACCGCAACCGCATCTCTTCCACTTCTTGGAAAATATCTGAAACTTTATCTGTTACGAGATAATAATGCGATTATTCGCCTTGCATTTTATGTAATTGGGAATTCACTTTATAGAACACGCAAGAATAGTAATGATGCCTGTCAAATGAATGCGGAGTATTCACCGGTTAAGCTTATGGAACTGCTTCGTGCAAACAACTATAATGTAACCGGAACTGAAGCTAATATTGATTCATTGCAGGAAGATATTCAAAAAGTTCTTGATGATATTCAATCACCACACAGACAGTCTACTGAGATAAGAACAACTGGTGAAAAAATTGTGATAGGTTTAAGAGCTTCTCCCGGCAGAGCTACTGGAAGGGTAATTCTGGGCTCAGAGGGAAGACAGCCGGAAGATTTTAACGAGCATATTTTTGTTGCAGCTTCTGTCTCGCCCGATGAAAACACAATCCTCTATCATAGTGCCGGAATAGTTGCAACAGGAGGAGGAATACTTAGTCACGCTGGTTTAATAGCCACACAATTTAATAAACCTGCAATAATCGTCTCTGGAAAATGGATTCGTGAAACAGACGGAACTTATGTTTTACTTTTTCAGACAACGGAGTATGAAGTAGAATATAAAAAAGAAGAGAACTTTAATGTATCCTTGTATCACAATTTGCACGAAGTGGATCATCAATTGCTTAATGGTGATCTGGTCGTTCTTGATGCAAGTGAAGGAACTCTGGAAGTTCTCGGACAGGAAAGTGATACGATTGCTTTGTATGAGGACTTCAAATCATTAGGAAAAACAAATGAAGAAATTTCACGAATAACCGATTCCAAAGAACTTCTTTTTTTAAGAGGAAAGAAACTCCATACCAGGCATCAGATTGAAAAGCTGCTGAAAAGAATTTCTGAACCAGTCATTTTAAGATATGCAATTGTGGAAATTCTGACAGGAAAATTTCTTGAAGGAAATAAAAGCACTCCTGAAGAGAAAGCGTATCTTCTTAATTTAATTTTACAGAATGAAAAGCATAGCGTGCTGGCCGAATCTTATCTTTTGAAGGTAGTACTTGAGAGTGAGAATAAATTTTTAACTGCCTGTTCAAAAGCTCAGCAGATTATTCCGTTTGCACAGCATCCTTTTGAAGTTGTAATGCCGAGATTAGAAGCGATCAGAATATTTGATGTGCTTAATAATGTGATTGCTTCAATTGACTCAATAATTCCGGATGAAAAGAAAATATCATTCAATGATATTGATAGAATAAATGAAATCAGTTTTCTTAGGCTTAGGAAACTAAGAGATGAAATATTCAAAAAGATCAGTGAACTGGTTGGAAGTAAAGAGAAGAAAGAATTTCTTAGACATCTGTTCAGACAAATAAATCGTGTTGATTTGTTATTGGGCACTTCTTCAGAGGAGAGGGAAAAAATCAAACAGCATCAGAAAAAATTTGAGATGGAAGATAAGATTTTATGCGAAAAGCTTGCGGATAAATTTGCTCTGAAGCCTCAACAGGGTGCTCTGGAGTTAGTTCCTCTGATCGGTTGGAAAGCTGCCAACCTTGCTGAACTAGATATGGTTGGAGGAGAAGGATTAATTCCATCATGGTTTGTTGTAACTGATAAGGCATTTCAGAATGTGCTGCAATCACGAATTAAAGAAAACTTCAGCGCTGCTGGTGAGACTTTTAACAAAGAAACTTTAGTAACTGAAGTTATCGATAAAATTTTAATAAGAGCGGATCTTAGTAACAGAGATAAATCTTCAAT